>JBFFOS010000044.1:0-19227 GCA_041574375.1 Woeseiaceae bacterium | reverse complement strand
TACCAGGCGCGTAACATGATGCGTGACGAGATGCGAATTGGTGACGAGATATTCTTCTACCACTCCAACTGCAAGGAACCCGGCATCGTCGGCATCATGAAGGTTGCCAGCGAGCCGTACCCGGATCCGGTCCAGTTCGACAAGAAATCGAACTATTACGACCCGAAAAGCAGCAAGGATGACCCGCGCTGGATCCTCGTCGACGTCGAGTTCGTTCGCAAACTCAGGCGAAACATCACGCTGACAGAAATCAAGGCGGAAAAAAGCCTTGAGGATATGATCCTGACGCGCCGCGGCAATCGCCTGTCGATCATGCCCATAGACAAAAAACACTGGAACAAGATTCTCAGCCTTGAATAAACCAGTCTTCGCAATCGTATTCCTGTTGTTGCTCACAACAACGGTATGGTTTCTGACACCACCGCGACTGGAGCAGCTCGAACCGGCTACGGTGCCGACCCGGCCGGCGACAAAGACCGTCGCGGGTCTTATTCCGGACACGGAATCACGCATCGTTTGGGCCAATGGCGAGGCTCGCACCCCCTGGGCCGTCGTCACTCTCCATGGTTTCTCGGCCACACGACAGGAAACCGCCCCGCTGGCGGAGACCGTCGCGTCATTGCTGAATGCCAACCTGTATGAAGTCCGGCTGACCGGGCACGGACTGGTCGAGCAGCCACTGGCGGGGGTCCGCGCCGAGGATTGGTTGCAGGATGCAGCCGACGCATTGGTAGCAGGCGCGGCAATCGGTGACAAAGTTGTCGTGATTGGTACCAGCACCGGCGCGACACTGGCAGCCGCGATGCTCGATCACGAACTTGCTAAGCACATCGATACGCTAGTCATGATTTCGCCCAATTTCGAGCCGCGCGACCCGGGTGCCCGGTGGCTTACGCGCCCCGCAGGCCCGCTGCTTGCCAGGCTGGCGGTCGGCGACACGCGCTGCTGGGAACCGCGCAATGAACTTCAGGCGCGATTCTGGTCAACCTGCTACCCGACCGCAGCCGCGGTCGAGATGATGCGACTCGTCGATCGGGCCAACCGGCTGTTGCCGGCAGACATTCCGCAGCGACTCCTGATGTTCTATTCACGCAATGATAAGGTCATTTCGCCGCAGGCAGCGCTCGAGGTATTCGACGCGACCGCGTCGCCGCAAAAGGCAGCATTCGAAATCACTGATTCCGGCGATCCCAGCCAACATGTACTGGCTGGCGACATCCTCTCGCCCGCTACGACACAGCCAATGGCTTACGCCATCGCCAGCTTTATCGAGCGCCCAGCTCCCTGAGGCGCTTGTGGACAGGCGCCGCGCCACCCAGCGCCAGCATGATGACAAGGTCGCCCGGCTGCGCCCAGGCCAGCGCGTCCTCGAGAGTCTCGAGCTCTTCTTCATTGTGTCGGATCTGGTCATCGTCGGCGCCCTGCCTGAGCAGCTCATCACGAATTATGCCGAAGACATCGCCATGCTCGCGACCGCGATGGTAGGCCGCAAGTTCTGACACGAATACCTGATCCAGGCCGATCGACCAGGCATCTCGCGCAAGTTCGCGAATAAGTTCATCGGTACGATCACCAGCCTGGCCGAAACACAGGGCACGACGTTGCGCCGGAATAGCGCGGGCCATATCGAACAGAGCACCCATGGCGGCCGGGTTATGGGCGAAATCGATAAGAATATTGATGCCGTTCAGGTCGAAATAATTGCATCGCCCAGGATTGTCATCCTGTTGCATCGTCACCAGTCCGGTACGAATGTCAGTCAACGAAGTGCCGAGGCACCAGGTAAGCGCCGCCGCTGACAAGGCATTCGCGATATTGTGCCGCGCTGCTCCGCCCAGCGTAATTGGAATTTCATGGCTGCGGCATAGCAGCGAGCGCGCACCGTTTTCAATTTTGAGTAACTCGTCACTGTCCAGCACAAACGCTGCGCCGCCGCCCTCGACATGTGAATTCACCACCTCGTTGGCGGGGTCGAGGCTGAACCAGACAATCTCGCCATCGTAGTCTTTCGCTCTCTCGACGAGATGCCGGTCCTCGGCGTTCAGCACCAGCCGCCCGGACTCCCCGACCGCATGGCTGACCACCCACTTGACGGCAAGCAACTCGCCGAGATTGCGCGACCCGAAATCACCGAGATGATCTTCTGCAATATTGGTAATCAACGCGGCATCGGCGCGCTCGACGCCAAGGCCACGGCGCAACAAACCACCGCGCGCTGTTTCCAGGATAGCCGCGTCTACTTCTTTCTCGCGCAATACGGCGCGGGCGCCGCCGGGCCCCGACCAGTCGTCGCGGTCGATAATACGTTCGTTGACGGCGATCCAGTCAGTTGAACTGACGCCGACGTTGCGTCCCGCTGCCCGCAAGATATGTTTTGCAAATCGTACCGTGGTGGTCTTGCCGTTGGTCCCGGTGACAATGCCAATCGGAACATCGTGAAAATTGTCCCAGTCGGGCGCATCGGGGACCTCTCGAACGGGCCAGGTCTGTGAACCGGTGCCGAGACCAAGCGACACTTCGTCATCATCCCAGAGCACGGTCTTGCCTCGCTTCGCGGCCTCGTCGATCAGCCACATGAGTTCGACGTTGGCTTCTTCCGCAGCAGACTTCTGCAGCGCCAGCAGCGTCTCCTCGAAGTCGGGCTCATCCTGCGAAACGCCGAGCTCGAAAGCGCTTGCCGCCCAAGCCCATTCATTGATTTCCGACGCCGCGTAAAGCTGGTCGACGGGTGCTGAGAATGCAAGGCTGATGCCGCCCTGCAGTTTCACGAACGCAAACTCAGCCGACGGCCAGTCGAGCGCCTCGAGCATACGCCCGACGTTGTCTGCCCAGACCGGTATCAGCAGGTCGGCCTCATCCGGAGTGCACGCAACGTCGAGGATCGAGCCCACACTGTGGAACACGACATTGGGACCGGTCAGTCTGCGTGCGTCGATGAACTCCATAGCACCTGTCAGTCGGCCTCCTCGCGTGCGATGCGCACACCGCGCTCATCACTGATGATCTCGAGATCGTCTGCGAGGTCAAAACCGGCAAATTCCGGCAGGTCGATAGGCGCCGCTGAATTCTTGCCTCCATTATCAACGCGCGACCCGGAGTTGAAGTAAATGATCTGTTTCCAGGTGCGCTTGACGTTGTCGCCAAGCATCAGGACGAGGTCACCAGTCTCTGCCATTTCGAGTGCGCGAGTATTTGCTTCCTGTTCGTCGGGAACGACATCGATCTGGTCGGTGGAGATGCCCATTTCCAGCAACTTGTTCTTGAGCATGGTCGCGACTTCGTCGACGCCGCGACCCCGACGATTATCATCGCAGCGACAGATGAAGTAGTCGAAGTGGCCGGAAGCGATCTCGGCAATATCACGAATGTCCTCATCGCGACGATCGCCTGGGCCCGAAAGGACCACGATCCGCTTGCCCTCGGTATCGAAACGATCGACAAGGTCGCACATGGCCTTGACGGCAGCCGGATTGTGCGCGTAGTCGAGGATGACGCGGAACGGATGCTCATCGTAGATGTTCATGCGACCCGGCGCCTGGAAGAACGTCGAGTCGAACGTGCGCAGACCCTGGCGGATATCCTCGAGACTGATGTTCATGTTGTAGGCGAGTGCTGCCGCAAACATCGCGTTCTGGACGTTGTGCAGCGCCCGACCCTCGATCGTTGCCGGGATCAGGTGCGTCCAGACAAGTGGCGTGTGCGTCTCGTTATCATAGATCGTGATCATGTGGCCGTTCATACCCTTCTCGAGCACGAAGGCCTGCCCGCCGGCCTGAATGTGCCGCTTAACGAGCGGGTGCGACGGGTTCATCGTCACGTACGAGATTTTTTCGGCGTCCGTGTGGTCGGCCATCTGCAAACAATGCGGATCGTCTGCATTGAGTACGGCTGCATCTTTCGCAATCTCGATCGGAACACGCTTGACTTCGGCGAGTTGCTCAAGTGTATCGATGCCACGCAATCCCAGGTGGTCCGCCGCAACATTGATACAGCCGGCGACGTTACATTCCTGGAAGCCCAGACCACTGCGCAGCATGCCGCCACGCGCTGTCTCCATCACGGCGGCGTCGACGGATGGATCGCGCAAAATCATGTGCGCCGAAACCGGTCCCGTCATATCCCCGGGAACAGAAAGCTTGCCATCGATGTACACGCCGTCGGTCGAGGTCAGGCCAACCGTGCGACCTGACATCTTGAGGATGTGCGCGAGCATGCGCGAGGTCGTCGTCTTGCCATTCGTGCCGGTAACGGCCGCGATCGGTATGCGGCTCGGTTTATCGGGCGGAAACAGCATATCAATCACCGGCCCTGCAACGTCACGCGGCGTGCCTTCACTCGGCGCGACGTGCATGCGAAAGCCGGGCCCGGCATTGACTTCGCAGATCCCGCCACCAGCATCACGGTACGACTCCGTGATGTCCCTGGTCAGAAAATCGACGCCGCCGATGTCGAGGCCGATCGCCTTGATGGCGCGAATCGCCATCTCGCGGTTATCCGGGTGAATGACGTCGGTTACGTCAATCGCAGTACCACCTGTCGACAGGTTGGCCGTCGAGCGCAGGTACACAATTTCGTCTTTCGCAGGCACGGTACTGCGGTCGTAACCCAGCTTCGCGAGCAGGCGCTCGGCCTGGTGATCGAACTCGAGGCGCGTCAGCACTTTTTCGTGGCCCACGCCACGACGCGGATCCTCGTTGACAATGTTTACGAGTTCTTCAATCGTGTGTTTACCATCGCCAACCACGTGGCCGGGTACGCGCTTGGCGGCGGCAACGAGTTCGCCGTTTACAACCAGCAGGCGATGGTCGAACCCTTCAATGTAACTCTCGACAACAACTGTGCGGCCGTGTTCCACCGCCTTCTCGAAACCGGCCTCGACTTCCTCGGGCGTGCGCAGGTTGATGGCAACGCCGCGGCCGTGGTTGCCCGCCAGTGGCTTAAGTACGACGGGGTAACCAATGCGTTCTGCAGCACGAACCGCATCACGCGCCTCCCGGACAATCATCTGCTTCGGTACGGGCAAGCCCAGGTCACGCAGGATCTCGTTGGTCTCTTCCTTGTCCGAGGCCAGCTCGACCGCGATGTTGCTCGTGCGGCCCGTCGTCGTGGCCTGGATGCGTTGCTGATAACGCCCGTGCCCGAACTGTACGAGACTGTATTGGTTGAGGCGCAACCACGGTATGTTGCGTTCCTCGGCCGCTCTGACGAGCGACGCCGTGCTGGGCCCGAACTCGCGGCGCTGCGCAAACCGGATGAAACGATCGCGTTCCTCGGCGAAATCCCAGTCCGCACCCGGCGCTCCTTCGAACTTCAAGTCCTCGGGCAGCAACCATCCCAGGAAATTCAGGGCCAGCTTGCTCGCTTCGCGCCCGACGGTCGCATCCTTGTACTGGAACACCATGTTGTAGAACCCGGGGCGGCCATCGATTGATCGTGTTCGCCCGAAGGTCACGTCCGACCCGGCGACTACCTGCAGTTCGATCGCAACATGCTCCATGACATGTCCGAGCCAGGTGCCCTCATCCTCCCGCAGGCGCCGCACGAATCCGCCCGGCTCCTTGTAGGAACAACCATGCTCGCGCAGGCCCGGCAGATGCTCGAGTAAGGGACCAAGAAAACCATCACCCAGCCTGACCGTCGGCCAATTCTCGAGTTCGCCAAGATCCAGCACGTGACGAATGACGGGAAAGCGGGCAAACAGGTTCGGCCCGACGTACACATTTGTGCTCTCAACTCTCATAGCGCATGCCTGTGGTTAATTGGGTTATTCGGCGAATGCGTCTCGAGACGCGATTTCGTAACGGCCACCTGAAACCAGGATATGCAGCTTGATGCCGATCAGACTCACCGGCTCACCGCGACGCGCCTTGTCCATCGAAGAATACTTCAAATCACTTGGATCGATAAGCGTGATCCCACCGCTACCAACAACTTCGAGTTCGTCACCGGGCTGGATGAACGCCGCCGTATCTTCATCGAGGCCAAGACCAACGGCGAACGGGTTATAGGCCAGCGCCGTCAATAGGCGTCCAAGACGGTCGCGTTCGCGAAAGTGCTGATCGATGATAAAAGAATTTGTCAGCCCCAGGCCCGGCGCCATATTGACCATATCCGGACTCGGGGTACTGCCTTCCTTGCCACCCGCGATCATATGTTCCGGCATGAACGCAGCGCCGGCTGACGTACCGGCAACATGCATGCCCTCGACATTGCGACGCCGGATAGCCTGGGCAATAGCCGTACCGCCGATCGTCGTGGAAAGACGCAGCTGGTTACCGCCCGTCATGAACACGCCGTCACATTTGTCGATGTACTGAAGATCTTCGTTCGACTGGCAGTCCTCACGAGTTACAAAATTCAACACCTGAGCGTGCTTCACGCCGAGCTTGCGGAACAGTTTTTCGTAATTTCGACCCGTGTCCTCGAGTTCCGAGGCGGTCGGAATAATGCCAATACGCGCATCCTTGCCGCCGCAGACATCAACGAACCGATCAAGGATTTCGGGATTATTCAGTTTTTCTTCGGCGCCACCGATCGGGATGATGTAGCCACGTTCGGTACCATCAATTGTAATTGCAGGGCTCATTATTGCCTCGGGATAGACCCGGGATGAAAAAGGGCGAGTATTTTACACAAGAAACGAGCAAAACCTGCTCCTCTTACTGCAAAATATGGCCCGTGAACGAAACAAACCTACCGCTGGGAAGAAAAACCGACTATCCGCCGAAGTACGAACCGGACGTTCTGTTCGCCGTTCCTCGCGTTGAGAGCCGTGCGGCACTTGGACTGGGCGATGATCTTCCGTTCAGGGGCGTGGACATCTGGAACGCCTGGGAGCTGACCTGGCTTGGGCCTGGCAAACGACCTGTTGTCGCCACAGCCGAGATCCGTGTCCCGGCGACGACCGCGAATCTGATCGAATCCAAATCCCTGAAACTGTACCTCGGCTCCTTCGCAATGACTGAATTCCGCAGTCCGACCGATGTTCGCGATGCCATTGTGCGCGACCTGTCCGGGTGTGCCGGCGGCCCCGTCGATGTATCGCTGAACACGGACACGACGGTGGCAGTGCTCGATGGGCAATGTATCGACTTGCTCGAGGTCGAGTGTTCCGACTGGAAGGTCGACGCGGGCCTGCTGCGAGCGGATGCCGGTGAGGTCGCCGAGGAAAGCCTGCACACTCACTTGTTGCGCAGCCTGTGCCCGGTTACGGCGCAGCCTGATATGGGGAGCCTCCAGGTCACGTATGCGGGCCCGAGAATCGACCCGGCGGCCCTGCTGCGGTACATCGTCTCATTTCGCGAACACAACGACTTCCACGAAGCCTGTGTCGAGCGCATCTTTGTCGACATCAGCGAGCAATGTCGCCCGGAGAAATTGAGCGTGTACGCGCGATACCAACGCCGGGGCGGCATTGATATCAACCCGTATCGAAGTAACGTCGAGTCACGCCCGGACAATCCACGGCTTTGGCGTCAGTAAAACGCCGCTGCCCGATTACTTTTCAAGGTCCTCTTCGGACAGCTGATGACCCCAGCCCTGCTTGGCCGTCAGGTAGCGTTTGTTGCTGTCAGTAACGCCGGTCACATGCTTGACGCGCGTGATGCCATCGATGCCGAAGCCCCCGAGGTCGTTGACCTTCTTGGGGTTATTCGTCAACAGGCGAAACGGCTTGCCCGCAAGGAAAAATTTGAGCAGCGACGCCGAGTCACTGAAGTCTCGCGAGTCATCAGGCAATCCGAGTGACCGATTCGCCTGGTAGGTATCCTCTCCGGCATCCTGCAGCAGGTAGGTTGCCGCCTTTGCCCACAAGCCGATACCGCGTCCCTCGTGCCCGGACATATAGACCAGCATGCCGCCTTGCTCGTCCGACCGAATTCGCTCCAGTGCTGTCTGCATTTGCGGGCCGCATTCACAACGCTGCGAACCAAATACATCACCGGTCAGGCAACTGGAATGGACCCGGACCAGCGGATTTGTCCAGGTCGCTGGGTCGCCAATGACCATGACGCTGTTGACGGCCATATAGGATGCCAGCGTCGCGAAAGACTGCTGACCGTCCTGGGCACGCAGATCATCCGCAAGTTCCTCGATCTTGCCCAGCTCCGTGTTGCGCACGCAGGCGTACCACTGCACGTCGATGAGCGACTCGCAGAGTCGAAGTGGCAACGGAATCGGACCCAGCATACTGATCGTGTGCCCGATGCTGCCAGCGCCGCCCGGCTTAACACGCGCCCCTTCGCGGTCAATCTGGAACAGGGTCCCTTGCTCCGTCAGCTTTTCGCGAACAGTTGGATCGATATACGTAAACATGCGGCGGATTATGCCGGATTCGGCAAGATTTGCGACGCCGGTCACTTGCTGACTGATGAGTCATTAAGTATAGTTAATGACTCATCAGTCAGCAACGGGTCACGCTGTGCCAGACCAACCGAAATACCAGCGACGCAAGGAAGACCGTCCGCAGGAAATTACCGAGGCGGCCTTCGAAGTCTTCGCCGAGAAAGGGTATGCCGCGGCGCGCGTCGAGGAAGTTGCGAAGCGCGCCGGCGTCAGCAAGGGCCTGACCTATCTCTATTTCAAAACCAAGGAAGAACTGTTCAAGGCGGTCGTCAAAAGCGTGGTTGTGCGGCGCGTCGACGCGCTGGTCGAGGCCGTGGATACCACCGAGCTCTCCTCCGAAGAATTTATTCGCGGCCCCCTGCTCGAGTTCATGAAGCACGTGCCGGGCTCACCCATTGCGATCGTCATCAAGTTGCTCATCGCAGAAGGCGCGCGTCACCCGGACCTCGTCGACTATTACTTTGACAATGTGGTGGCCAAGGGACTGACGGCGATATCTCGCTTCGTCGACCGCGGCGTCGAACGAGGCGAATTTCGCAGAACCGCGGTCAACGATCTGCCACAAGTCGTGCTGGCCCCGATGATGCTATCGATGATCTGGCGCCTGATATTCGCCAACCGCGAACTCGATACCGACAAACTCATGGAAACCCAGATTGACATGCTCCTTGCCTGGATCAGGGCGTGAACGAGTGACACTTATGAAGAAACTCACAACCATTCTCATCACGACATCATTTCTCGTCAGCGCGTGCGGTGAAGCGAAAAATCCCCACCGTGTCGTCGGCGAACTGGCATCTGACCGTATCGAATTGACGGCGGAGAGCAACGAACCAATCACGGCAATCCGTTTCGCCGAAGGCGACTCGGTTGCAGCCGGCCAGGTGCTCATCGAACAGGACAACACGCGCGCCGCGGCGCGTCTCGCCGAGGCGGAAGGTGCGCTTGCGCAGATGCAGGCGCGGCTCGACGAACTCGTCCGCGGGCCACGAGCGGAGCGCATTGCGGCCGCACGAGCGAGCGTTGAAGGTGCAACACAGGAACTCGATTTCAGGGAAAGCGAGATAGCCCGCACGCGCGAACTGCACGCACGCGGGCTCGCGTCGCCGGATTCCCTGGATCGCGCACAGGTCGCGCTGGACACAGCACAGTCCAACCTCAAACTGCGCCTCGCACAACTCGAAGAGCTGTTGTCGGGCACAACCGTCGAGGAACTCGAACAGGCAGAGCAAGCCGTTAAGCAAGCTGCGGCGCAACGCGACGGCGCTAAGGTCTCGCTGGACCGGCACGTAATTCAGTCACCGGTCTCCGGCATTGCGGAGAGCCGCCTGTTCGAACTCGGGGAGCGCCCCACACCGGGCCAGCCGCTCGTCATCGTGCTTGGCGGCGAACAACCTTACGCACGCGTGTATGTGCCCGAACGGCTGCGCGTACACGTCGCTGCCGGAGACAAAGCAACCGTGTTTGTTGACGGACTCGATACGCCAGTGCAGGGACGCGTTCGGTGGGTCGCCAGCGAAGCCGCGTTTACGCCCTACTACGCGTTGACCGAGAGAGATCGTGGTCGCCTGAGCTACGTCGCCAAGATCGACTTCGACAATGGCGACAGGCGCCTGCCTGACGGCGTACCGGTCGAAGTGGAATTCGCGATCAACTGACAAGCCCAATGAATAACGACTATGCAATTGAAGCGAACGGTCTGTCGAAACATTTCGGCGACCTCAAGGCCGTCAGCAACCTCGACCTCAAGGTGCCACGTGGCCAGATCTACGGTTTTCTTGGCCCGAACGGTTCGGGAAAGTCGACGACCATTCGCATGCTCTGTGGCTTGTTGACACCAACGGAAGGCACGGCCAACGTACTCGGGACCGCGATACCGGGTTCAGCCCGTAATCTGAAACCGAAGATCGGCTACATGACGCAGAAATTCTCGCTATTCGGCGACATGACCGTCATGGAGAACCTGCAATTCATCGCCGAGATTTACTCGGTCCCCAAAGCGGAGCGCCGCCCACGAATCGATGAGTTACTCGGCAAGTACGATCTCGGCGGGCAACGCAGGCAGTTGGCAGGAACCATGAGTGGCGGTCAGAAACAGCGCCTTGCGCTCGCCTGCGCCGTGCTTCATCACCCGGAGTTGCTTCTGCTCGACGAGCCGACCAGTGCCGTCGACCCCCAAAGCCGGCGTGACTTCTGGGCAAATCTGTTCCGCCTTGCCGAAGGCGGTACGACCATCATGGTGTCCACTCACTACATGGACGAGGCGGAACGTTGCCATCGGCTCGCGATCCTCGATCGAGGAATCAAGGTCGCGGACGGTACTCCCCAGGATCTGCAAGGCAACACCGGCATGCATACCGTCGAGGTGACGGCTGACGACCCCTACCGCGCGCAGGAGGCGCTCGATTGCGCTGAGCACGTAGCCAGTGTCACGCAGCTTGGCATGCGCTTGCGCGTCCTTATCCCGGAGCATCTTGCCGAGCCGGTCGGTCTTGTCCAGCAGCACCTGGATGCGCATGGAGTAACGGCGAATGTCCGCCTGACGACTGCCTCGCTCGAAGACGTATTCGTCGCAGTAACCATGGGCCCCGAGGAGCGGGTCGCATGAAATCGCTCTCTCGCCTCCTCGCAATCACCAGGAAAGAAGTCCGGCAACTGCGCCGTGACCGCCTGACATTCGGCATGATCGTCGGTATCCCGGTCATCCAGATGCTGCTGTTTGGCTACGCGATCAACACGGACGTTCGTAACTTGCGAACGGCGGTCGCCGACCAGGCGAACACACACCTGTCACGACAGTTCGTCGCAGAACTGCGCGAAACTCAGGTGGTGGACATTATTGAGTTCGTCGACACGCCGGCAGCGCTTGTTGAACGCCTGCGCCTCGGCGAGATATCGATAGGCGTGGTGATCCCGCACGATTTCGAGCGCCGCGTCATTGACCCCGAACGCCCTGCGGTTCACCTGCTGGTCGACGGCAGCGACCCGACTATATCCAGCGTCGCAATCCAGTTGCGCAACATGCCGATCGCCTTCGATACAGGAAAGAATGCACCGCGCGAACACAATATTGAAGTCAGGCCCAGCTACAATCCAGAGCGGCGCACGCCCGTAAATATCATTCCGGGCCTGATGGGCGTAATACTCACGCTGACAATGATGCTGTTTACCGCGGTCGCTATCGTACGTGAGCGCGAACGTGGCAACCTCGAGTTATTGATCAATACCCCTGTGAGCTCTGCCGAACTCATGATCGGCAAGGTCATTCCCTACATTGTCATTGGCATGATTCAGCTCGCGCTGATTCTCGTCGTCGGCGATGTGTTGTTCGAGGTGCCGATGCGGGGCAGCGTTCTCGACCTGTACCTGGCGTCAGGTGCATTCATCGCCGCCAATCTCGCGCTCGGACTCGCCATTTCGACGGTCGCCAAAACCCAATTCCAGGCCATGCAGATGACGTTCTTCGTGCTGTTGCCTTCCATCCTGCTGTCGGGCTTCGTATTTCCTTTCGACGGCATGCCGCATTTTGCGCAATTGCTTGGCGAAATTCTTCCTGTAACCCACTACATTCGCCTGACGCGGGGCATTATGCTGCGCGAAGCGGGGCTCATCGAACTCTATCCTGAACTCATTGCGCTGGGCCTCTTTACGTTGGTAGCGATGACCGGCGCGGCCCTCAGGTTCACAAAACGGCTGGATTAGGGGCCGAAAGACTCGCAAAATGTCCTCCAATCTGGTCCAATCAGCGCCCATGGCAGCTCAAACTGAACAAAACCCCACGGTATTCATCGTCGACGACGATGCGGCAATTCGTTTCGCCATGCAGGCGCTCATGGACTCAGTGAACGTGGAACATGAGATTTTCGCCTCAGGTGATGAGTTCCTCGAAAAAGTCAAAGAGCAACGGCCCGGTTGCCTTGTCCTCGATATACGCATGCCGGGGCTGGGTGGCCTCGAATTGCAGGAGGAACTGATCAAGCGAGGCAACACCTTGCCGATAATCTTCATCACGGGTCATGGCGACGTGCCAATGGCCGTGGAAGCCATGCAAAAAGGCGCCGTCGACTTTATCCAGAAGCCCTTCCGGGACCAGGAGTTGCTCGATCGGATTCGCGAGGCACTGGCGACCGACGAGGAACGTCGCGAAGAGCAGCAGCAAAACGCGGAAGTAAACGAACGCCTGGATCGCCTGACTAACCGCGAGCGCGAAGTTTTCGATCTCGTCGTTACAGGCAAACCCAACAAGGTAATCGCCTACGAGCTGGGTGTAAGCCAACGCACGGTTGAAATTCACCGTGCGCGCGTAATGGAGAAAATGCAGGCAAGGTCACTGGCTGATCTTGTCAAGATGCATATGACGGCCTGACTGTCGCTCACTCGGTGAGCGGCTAGGAATGGTGCCTCCGCCTTTGCTCACCAAATTCGGCGCACTCGATACATTCGTCAGCGTAGGGATAGACCTCTAGCCTGCCCGAATTGATGGGCAATCCACATTCGATGCAGATGCCGTAGTCGCCTGCTTCCAGGCGCCGCAAAGCCGCCGAGATTTTCTTGAGTTCCGCGCGGGCTTCATTGCCAAGCGCATCAACAACTTCGTTGTCTTCGAATTGCTTGGCACGTTCTTTCGAATCAGCCTCGGTACCACGTCGCAAGTTCGCATGAATGCGATCAAGCCTGGTTTCAAGCTCCTTCTTTTTATGTTTCAGAGCTTGCCTTATCTCGGCGGGTTGCACGCCCGACATCGTATCCTCCTAGACGTTACCGGTGGCTCGATTTAATCGAAGCTGAGCGCAATTCGTAATTAGTAAAAGCACTTACGAGCCAGTAAGTAGATTCCGATACGTCCTAAGCAACACGCCTTATGGAATGCTCGTTGCCGCAGAGTATGCTCAAACAGACCATCAAACAGACCAGATTTTCTGCGTCAGGTGCGACAATGAATGAACTCAAGAAGATTCTTGCCGTAGTCGACCCGACTGCGGCGGATCAACCGGCCGTAGGCCGCGCAGCCTGGCTTGCCCAATGCAGTAACGCCGAGCTGGAGCTGCTTGTTTGTTACTACAACGAGTACTTAAGTGGTGATCGCCTGTTCGATTCTCCGTCGCTTGAGAAAGCGCGAGATGAGGTTATCGAGAACCACGAGAAGCACCTCGAGACGATTGCTGAGCCGCTTCGCGCCAGAGGTATTGTCGTCAAAACAAGCGCTGTATGGGATCACCCTCTCTACGAAGGCATCGTTCGACACGCTTCCGAAGCGGGTTCGGACATTGTAATCAAAGATACGCATCATCATTCTGCTGTTACGCGAGCCCTGCTGACCAATACCGACTGGAACCTGATTCGAACCTGTCCGATGCCGCTGTGGCTCGTCAAACCACAGCAAGTTGCGGAATCACCGGTTTTCGTTGCGGCGATCGATCCAATGCACCAACACGATAAACCCGCTGCGCTGGATGACGAGATTTTGCACGTATCGAAGGGCATCGCTGAAAAAGTCGGCGGCAATGTGCATGCGTTCCATGCCTATGACCCGCGCATAGCCGTCGCCACCGCAACCGCTAATGCATATATCCCGGTTTCGCTGCCGTTCGATGAAATCGAGCAGCAGATGCATGAAGACCATCAGAAACGATTTATTGAGATCACGCAATTCCACAAACTCGACGACGCTAATGCACACCTCGTGGCCGGCCTCACCCACGAAGAACTTCCATTGATAGCGGACAAGCTCAAAGCCGACGTCGTCGTCATGGGCGCGGTTGCGCGCAATCGCTGGAAACGGCTGTTTATCGGTGCGACCGCAGAACGCACACTTGAAGACCTCCCTTGTGACCTGCTGATCATCAAACCCGACTGGTTCACGACACCAGTTGATCTCGACAATCACGAAGCCGCATGATTCCTACCAGGATCTGAATTGCCGGAGCTGAAAAGCTCCGGCACGGCACCGTTTAGTGTTATTCCCCTGAAAAAACGAGACCCGAAAAAAACGGGACCCGATCCTTGGATCGGGTCCCGTCGCTTACAGCTTACTACTGCGCTCTAGTAGATATCCGTGAACAAAACTGTGACGAATATCAGAGCCCGGCGCCATAGGTAGGAATCCTTACCTTTTGGTAGTTCGTACTGAGACCCGATGCGACATAATCCGCCATCGATGACTTATTCGCCTGCATTACGGGCGTGGCGATGGCGAAATCCCCGCTGAGCTGGTTGAAACACTTCACAGCCTGATCAATCTTGCGGTACGAGACCCGTATTTACCGCGTGACGGGCGGCGGCCAGCAGGCGATTCGTATCGATGGGCTTGCACATCAGCGTGCAGTTATCGAGAAGCCGCGCATCCTTGACGACCTTGGACGTATCGCCGCTGACAATATAAGCCGGAATCGACGCGTTGTAGAATTCTCGAATCGCACTCACCGCTTCGACGCCGGTCGAACCATCCAGCAGGTGAAAATCCGAAATAACAAGCGCAGGAGTTTCGTCGGTGTAGTTAATCAGCGCCTGAGCCTCCGGCGCTGATGCGGCTGTAGCAACCCGGTAACCTTCCGCCTCGAGCAGGAGCCCCCAGGCATTAGCGACATTCACATCGTCCTCGATAAGGATGACCAGGCCCGAAGCCGGACCATGCACTCCGGTATCGCCCTGTGCATCAGCATCTTCAGCAACGGCCGCATCCACCACTGCCGGTATGGACACACTGAAGCACGAGCCCTTGCCTATATCCGACTCGACGTGAATTGTCAGGCCAAGCAAGTCGGCAAGGCGCTTGACGATGGCAAGCCCGAGCCCAAATCCTTCTTTACTTGCGCCCGGTGCCTTGCACTGGTGGAACTCCCGAAATATCTCTTCGATCTGGTCTTCGTCGATTCCAATGCCCGTATCGGTCACGCTGATGACGCAATTGCCATCCAGCGTATCGCACTCCAGGCGTACGCTGCCTTTATCCGTGTAGCGGATCGCATTCGACACGAAATTCTGGATGATCTCGGCGAGAAGGTTGGGATCGCTGTTGACGATCGTCGGGCACGACGTCGACGAAAAATCGAGGTCGTGATGTTGAGCCTGGCGGGCGAACTCGTCCGAGAGGCGGTCGATGAGCCGCTGAATAGGAAAGTCCTCGAGCTCGGGCGTCACCGCACCTGCATCGAGTCGGCTGATATCGAGAAGTGAATTCAGCAGATTGGTCATGGCGGTCAGGGAATGCTGCTGGAAATCGACCATCTCGAGCGCGCGTTCATCCTTGACGGTGCGACGCAGCGCTCCATTCAGCAGGCTCAGTGCCTGCACAGGTTGTCGCAGGTCATGACTCGCCGCAGCAAGGAAAGCGCTGTTGGCCTTATTGGCGCGTTCGGCCTCACGCCGCGCGGCGATTATCTCGTCCTCCATGCGTTTTCGATCTGTCACATCACGGATCACGCTGGAAACAAATCTGCGGCTCGCCGCATGCACCGGACTCAAGCTTATTTCGACCGGAAATTCGCTCCCGTCGCTGCGTACTGCCAGGAGATCAAGTCCTTTCCCCATGGGTCGCAACAATGGGTTTCTCAGGAATGACTTGCGATGCTCGACATGGGACTCCTTTATTCGCGACGGGATCAGCATTTCGACCTGCTTACCCAGCATCTCGTGGCGATCGTGTCCGAACATCTCCTCGGCCTGCTTGTTAACCAGGGCAATCTTGCCCTTATCATCAACGATGATCATTGCATCAGGTGCGGACTCGAGCAGGTGCCTGAAATAGATATCGGATTCATTGCTGCGGTTGATTCTGCGAATCGTGCTTGTCACCACAAGCCCGTCGCTGGTCTCGATCGGGTTCAGCGCGATTTCAGCCCGAAACGTACTGCCATCTTTTCTCTGTCCGCGCAGTTCCAGACCCGACACCATCGGCCGGCCTCTGGGCGAGGTGTGGTAGCGTTCCCGCAAGTCGCGATGCTTGTCCCGATGTTCCTTCGGAATGAGCACCTCGACGGGTTCGCCCACCAACTCTGTCGGCTCATAGCCGAACATGTCAGCGGCCAGCTTGTTCATCAGCCGAATCCGACCCTCGTGATCGGTAATGATCGTGGCATCGGCCGATGTGTTCAGGATTTCACTGACGATATCGGCGGACAGTGGGATTTTATTCATCGAATCTTTGGTCAATGGCGTCTGATTCCCGGATTATAGGCACACAAAGCGGCAAATCTGGATATTTATTGCCCGGCCCTGTCCATAAGTATCCCTCCCTATACGTATATTAGAATTTGCTTGATAGCCTGCCCCGCCTGTCCGAGGCTATACTGCCGCGCAAGCAGAAATTCCAAAAAACCAAACAGGGGTCCTAAGTTGGACACAGCAGCTTCCTATAATGACAAGGTAGTGCGCCAATTCACGATCATGGTCGTGATCTGGGGCATTGTCGGCATGCTCGTCGGCGTCCTCATCGCCGCACAGCTGATCTGGCCGGCACTCAATTTCGACCTGCCGTTCCTGACATACAGCCGTCTGCGGCCATTGCATACCAATGCGGTGATATTTGCCTTCGGTGGCTCGGCGCTGTTCGCGACGTCCTACTATGTCGTGCAACGCACCTGTCACGTGCGGCTGGCATTTGACAAGCTTGCCGCATTTACGTTCTGGGGGTGGCAGTTCATCATCTTACTTGCCGCCATTACGCTGCCGCTGGGTATCACTCAAGGCAAGGAATACGCCGAACTCGAATGGCCGATCGACCTCCTGATCGCGGCCGTCTGGGTCGCTTACGCGATCGTATTTTTCGGCACCATTGCGAAGCGCCGCATCAAGCACATCTACGTGGCAAACTGGTTCTACGGTGCCTTCATCATCACCGTTGCCGTGCTGCACATCTTCAACAACCTGGCCGTGCCGGTCACGTTGACCAAGTCGTATATCATCTACACGGGTGTTGTCGATGCGATGATGCAGTGGTGGTATGGCCACAATGCCGTGGGCTTTTTCCTGACGGCAGGCTTCCTCGGCATGATGTACTACTTCGTGCCCAAGCAGGCCGGCCGCCCTGTATATTCCTATCGCCTGTCGGTCGTGCATTTCTGGTCGCTGATCGCAATTTACATGTGGGCCGGCCCCCACCACCTGCATTACACGTCGCTGCCAGACTGGGCACAGACACTTGGCATGGTGTTCTCGATCATCCTGCTCGCTCCGAGCTGGGGCGGCATGATCAACGGCATCATGACGTTGTCGGGCGCGTGGCATAAGCTGCGCTCGGACCCGATACTCAAGTTCATGATCGTCGCACTGTCGTTCTACGGCATGTCGACCTTCGAAGGCCCGATGATGTCGATCAAGACAGTCAACGCGCTGTCTCACTACACCAACTGGACGATCGGCCACGTGCATTCCGGGGCGTTGGGCTGGGTTGCCATGATGACGATCGGATCGATCTACTCATTGCTGCCACGCCTCTACAACCGTGAAGGGATGTACTCGACAAAGCTCATCGACGTACATTTCTGGACATCGACGATTGGTGTCGTACTGTACGCCGTCTCGATGTGGATCGCCGGTGTGACCGAAGGCCTGATGTGGCGCGCCGTAAATACCGACGGCACCCTGACGTATTCGTTCGTCGAATCGCTCAAGGCGGTCGAGCCCTACCATTACTTCCGACTGCTTGGCGGCCTGTTGTTCTTCTCGGGCATGCTCATCATGGCTTACAACGTCTGGAAGACCGTAAGCGACAAGAAACCGGTACCCGTTGCGGTACTGGACCCGGCGTAACAGGAGAGGAACAGCTATGCGCCACGATACTATTGAAAAAAGCCTTAACCTGATGATGGTGCTGATTGTTGTTGCGATCAGTATCGGCGGACTGGTTGAGATCGTTCCTCTGATGATGAGCTCCGATGCAACCGAGCCAGACGAAGGCATCGAGGTTTACAGCCCGCTGCGCCTGGCCGGGCGCGACGTCTACGTCCGCGAAGGCTGCTACAACTGCCATTCGCAGATGATTCGTCCATTCCGCTCTGAGACCGAGCGCTATGGTCCATATACAACCGCGGGGGAGACGGTCTATGACCGTCCGTTCCAGTTCGGCTCCAAGCGCACCGGCCCGGACCTCGCGCGCGTCGGCGGTCGCTATTCGGACGAATGGCATCGCCTGCACCTGGTGGATCCTCGCGCACTCGTGCCGGAGTCCAACATGCCATCCTATACCTGGCTTGCAGAGCGTGAAGTCGACGGTGACCTGGTGACGGCCAAGCTTGAGGTTCTGCAACTGCTCGGTGATCCGTACACGGATGAGCAGATCGCGGGCGCCGCAGGCGAAGTTGCCGGCAAGACCGAGCTCGATGCCCTCGTTGCGTACCTTCAGGGCCTGGGTACTAACCGGCGGAATCGCAGGTAATCGCGAATGGATATCAACGACTTTCGCGGCATCCTGACGGGCATCATTTTCTTTGCCTTTGTGGGCATATGGGTATGGGCCTGGAGCAGTCGCCGCAAGACAGATTTCGAGGCTTCCGCAGCATTGCCGCTGGAAGAAGACCAAATATTAACAACTGATAAGCGGGAGAACGTCTGATGCCTGCATTCTGGCACTGGTTCATTGCTGGCGGCACGATTCTATTCGTCATCTGGTGCATCTGGCTCGTTAGCTGGTCATCCAAGCAGGGACCGGCAAACGTCGCCGATGATGAAGTCGTTGGCCATAAATGGGACGGCGACCTCGAGGAGTGGAACAACCCCGCTCCGAAATGGTGGCTCTACCTGTATTTCATCACGATCGCGTGGGCCATTGGTTACCTCGTCGCGTTCCCGGGCCTTGGCAGTTATGAAGGCATGCTCGGATGGTCGCAACAAGGCCAGTATGAAGCTGAGATGCAGGCGGCCGCGGAAAACTACGAGCCGATCTAC
>JBFFOS010000043.1:0-19303 GCA_041574375.1 Woeseiaceae bacterium | reverse complement strand
GCGGCGTCGAGTACACGACCTGTCCGCCCGACGCCGAGGATTGGCTGTTGCAGGGTAAGTCGATCGTGTTCGACACAGCCGAAGGCACCGGCATAGCCAGGGGCATGAAACTGCGTTTCAAGAATGTACCGATCATCTACTTGCCCTACATTTCGTTCCCGCTCAGTGATGCGCGCAAGTCTGGCATGCTGACGCCCGAGATCGGGAGTGCCGGGCGCAGTGGTAACGAGGTACGCGTTCCGATTTACTGGAATATCGCGCCCAATTATGACGCGACCATCACGCCGCGGGTTCTGACCAGTCGCGGCTTGCTGCTCGAAACTCAATTCCGCTACCTGACCGAACGCAATGACGGCATCCTCTCTGCTGCCTACCTGCCGGACGACAATATTCTCGATCGTGAGCGTCACCATGTCCGCTTCGAACATAGAACGCTGTTCGATAACGGATGGCGCAACCGGATCAAGTTCCGTGAAGTATCGGATAGTCAGTACTTCGAGGACCTCGGCGGCAGCCTTAGTATATCGAGTACCACACACCTGGATCGCAACCTGCGCTTCGATTACTACTCTGACCGCTTCTCTCTTTTTGCGCAGGTACAGGACTTCCAGACGGTTGATGACACTATTCAACCCGCCGACGAGCCGTATCGGCGCGTACCGCAACTGCTCGCAAGCGCGAACTGGCCCGCAGGTGTCTTCAGACTCGGTATCGATGCCGAGATTGTAAATTTTGATCGCGACACCGGCGTTACGGGCTGGCGCATGAATGCGGCCCCGTCCATCGAAATCCCAATTACAAAGCCTGGGTGGTTTTTCACACCGGCGGTGGCCCTGGATTACACGCGTTACGAGCTAAGCAACACGTTGCCGGGCGAGAACACCGCGCCGACGCGCAGTGTGCCGATTACAAGCGTCGACACCGGGCTGATACTCGAGCGGACGATGGCCAACTCCGATCGCATTCAGACGATCGAGCCGCGCATGCTGTACGTAAATGTTCCCTACCGTAATCAGGATGCATTGCCCGTGTTCGACACCATCACGCCGGATATCAACCTCGTACAGCTGTATCGCAAGAATCGTTTCCTCGGCGTTGATCGCATCGGTGACACAGAGCAGGTCAGTTTTGGTGTCACGTCACGCATCCTCGATGTTGCATCCGGGCGCGAAGTCATAACGGCAACAATCGGACAAACCCATTATCTCAGCGATCGTGACGTAGTCCTGCCGGGAACGTCCGCGGACACATTTGACAAGTCAGACTACATTGCCCAGGTACGTTTCCTGCTGTTCGACAATGTGAACTTCGACTTCGGTCACCAGTGGGGCACCGGAGACAACGGCACAACCAAGTCCGAGGCGCGATTGCAGTACCGACCGGCGAACAACAAGGTCCTGAATTTTGCGTATCGGTTCCGCAAGGATTCACTCGAGCAGGGAGACGTATCCTGGTCCTGGCCGGTAGCTTCAAAATGGAATTTCGTGGGCCGCTATAACTACTCGCTACGCGACCAGGAGATGCTCGAACAGTTCTTCGGCCTCGAGTACGAGAGCTGCTGCTGGGGATTACGCCTCGTCTCGCGGCGTCATATCTCGACGCGCGACGGAACTCATGATTCATCCTTTGGTCTGCAATTGGTGTTGAAGGGAATGACGAGTGTCGGCACAGCTGCTGACAAATTGCTCGAACGTGGTATTCTTGGCTATTCTGCAGATCTCCGGTAGTAAAAATTGTTGAAATTCAATATCTTATGCGTAGTCGTCGCATTGGTAGCTGCGCCCGTCGCTATCGCCGAGGAACTCTCCGATACCGGCGAGTTTCTTGATGGCGTGGCCGCGATCGTCAACGAGGGCGTCGTTCTTAAGAGTCAGCTTGCTGACCAGATGGCCATCATCACGCAGCGCGCGCAGGAACAGAACATGCAATTGCCGCCTGCTGACGTGCTTCAGGAGCAGGTTCTTGAACGCCTGATTCTGTCCGAAATCCAGCTG
The DNA here is from genome assembly GCA_041574375.1 of Woeseiaceae bacterium. Classification (GTDB taxonomy): domain Bacteria; phylum Pseudomonadota; class Gammaproteobacteria; order Steroidobacterales; family Woeseiaceae; genus UBA1847. Next base: position 17,309 of record JBFFOS010000043.1, on the reverse strand, counting down.
CAGCGGGCGGCGCGCATCGGCCTGCAGGTCTCCGATGAAATGCTGAACCAATCTATAGCGGGCATTGCGCAACAGAACGGGATTCAATTCGAAGACATGCCGCGCCTTCTCGCAGAGGATGGAATGGACTACGCCGATTTTCGCCGTTCGCTGCGTGACGAAATAACGATCGACCAGCTCCGCCGTATCGAGGTAGGCCAGAGCATCAATGTATCAGAGCGTGAGATCGAACAGTGCGTCGCCGACCTCGAAGGAAACGTCGTCGCTAATTCCGAGTATGAGCTCTCGCACATTCTTCTCACATTTCCCGAGTCGGCAAGTGCGGATCAGGTCAAGGAAGTCGAAGATCTGGCCAACGAGATTTATACACAGCTGCAGGACGGCGCTGATTTCCGCGAGATGGCCGCGCGCCATTCAGATGGCCCCACGGCACTCGAAGGCGGGTCCCTCGGATGGATGCAAGGCGCTCAGGTTCCGACCTTGTTTACCGACGTATTGCAGGACATGGGTGCCGGTGATGTTTCCGAACCGATTCGCACGGCCAGTAGTTTCCACCTGGTCCGCGTTGATGATCTCCGCAGCGCCGTCGAGCGCAGCGAAATAAATCAAAGCAAAGTCCGGCACATACTCGTGATGCCGAATGAAATCATCGATGACGCAACGGCCAAGCAGCGCCTGGAGGAGGCCCTCGAGAAGATTCGTGCCGGTGAGGACTTTGGCGAGCAAGCCAAGCTTTTATCGGACGATCCGGGATCCGCTAACCTCGGTGGCGATCTTGGCTGGGCTGGCCCCGGTACGTATGCGCAAGAATTCGAGCAGACGATCGCCGCAAGTGAGATTGGTGTGGTTTCGGATCCGTTTCGCACGCAGTTTGGCTGGCACATTCTCGAAGTCACGGAACGCCGTGTTTACGACAACACGGAAGAGCTCAAACAGCGCAACTGTGATGCGCGAATTCGCAATGACAAGATGGAAGAAGAGTCGCTGATGTGGATGCAACGCCTGCGCGATGAATCATTCGTCGAGTCGCGTATCTAGGTTTGGCTCTCGACAGACCTCTCGTAATCACGGCCGGCGAGCCGGCCGGCATTGGCCCCGAGTTGTGCAATGCGCTCGTCGACAGCAGCTTCGTCGACGATATCGTTGTTATTGGTGATCAACGTCAGCTCAGCACAGCCCTCGACGTAATCGATACGGCGTTCCCCGAGCTCGTCAGTCCCGGGCAACCCAGCCCCTCGAACGCAGAGACGCTGCTGCGCGGCCTGCGCATGGCCGCCGAGGGCTGCCTCGATGGCAGGTATTCCGGGATGGTTACTGCGCCGATCTCCAAGAGTGTTATCGCGGAAAGTGGCATCGATTTTACCGGGCACACGGAATTTCTTGCGGCCGTCGCCAATGCCCCGCTACCCGTCATGATGCTGGTGGCCGGAGATCTGCGCGTCGCGCTGGCAAGCACGCACATGCCCTTACGCGACGTGGCGGATTACCTGACAGCCGACCTGCTGGAACACGTATTGCGGATCCTGCATGCGGACTTACGCGACAAATTCGGTATCAGCGTTCCGGAAATCGTAGTGTGTGGACTGAACCCGCACGCCGGGGAAAATGGTCACCTCGGAGGCGAGGAAACTGCTTTCATAACGCCAACGATTCGTAAACTAAGGGACGAGGGCTTGAACCTGCGCGGCCCCTTGCCCGCCGATACAGCATTCACGCCTGCAGCCGGCCACAAGGATGCAGTCCTCGCGATGTATCACGACCAGGGGCTGCCTGTGCTCAAGTACGCGGGTTTTGGTTCTGCGGTCAATGTGACGCTGGGCCTGCCGATCATTCGCACATCGGTCGATCACGGCACCGCATTCGATATTGCGGGTACGGGCCGAGCGGACCCGTCGAGCCTTTTTGCCGCAGTTGAACTGGCCGCCAGCATGGCACGAAACTGATGGCGAAACACCGCGCACGCAAACGTTTCGGTCAGCATTTCCTCAGCGACCCGGGCATCATCGACGCCATCGTTCGTGCAGTGCACCCGACCGCGGATGACGTCATCGTGGAAATCGGGCCGGGGCAAGGGGCGATCACTGACGCGCTCGCCCGCAGCGCCGGGCATCTGCATGCCGTGGAGCTCGATCGCGACCTGGTTGCCCGGCTGCGTCGCCGGTACGAGGACAACCCGAACGTCACGGTGCATGAAGCTGATGCGCTGCAGTTCGACTTCGCCTCGCTTGGCGATCGCATTCGCGTGGTCGGAAACCTGCCATACAACATATCGACGCCGTTGCTGTTTCACCTGTTGAAGTTCCGGAGCCGGATCCTCGACATGCATTTCATGCTCCAGAAAGAAGTTGTCGACCGCATGGCCGCTTCGCCCGGCAGCAAGGCTTATGGTCGGTTGGGTATCATGCTTGGATGCCACCTGAACATCGAATCGTTATTCGATGTGCCGCGGGAAGCATTCGACCCACCTCCCGAGGTCACTTCGGCTGTCGTGCGCCTGGACCCGCTGCCGCCTGGGACCTTCGATATCCAGGATGAGGCTGGATTGTCGACGCTGGTGTCCACCGCATTCATGCAGCGTCGCAAGACCCTCCGCAATTCGCTCAAAAAAAGCGTGGAAGCCATCGACTTCGAAGCCGTTGGTATTGACGCAAGCCAGCGGCCTGAACAGATATCGATTGGCGACTACGTCAGGCTTAGTAATCACCTGCGGCAGAAATCACGTTAGAATGGTCGCATGAACAAGAAGCAGTGCGACATTCGAATCCACGTAGCGACGGACTATATCGACAACCAGTCCGAGCCCGATGCCGATCGCTACGTGTTTGCGTACACGATCACGATCGCCAATAACGGCGAAGTGCCCGCAACATTGATGAGTCGCCATTGGATCATTACGGATGCCAACGGCAAGGTACAGGAAGTAAACGGTGATGGCGTCGTCGGCGAGCAGCCGTATCTGCAGCCCGGAGAGCGATTTCGTTATTCGAGCGGCGCCGTCCTCGAAACACCGGTAGGCGCCATGCAGGGTCTGTACCGCATGGAGACCGACACCGGTTCCACCTTCGACGCGCCAATCGAGCCCTTCACACTCGCCGTCCCGGGCCTGCTCCACTAGGGCCTGCTGATGCTGCTGTTGTGCAGATCCTGACATGGCTGTTTACGCGATCGGCGATCTGCAGGGGTGCTACGACCCGTTCCGACACCTCCTCGACGAAATCGATTTCGACCCGTCCAGAGACGCACTCTGGTTAACCGGCGATCTCGTCAATCGCGGACCAAAGTCCCTGAAGACATTGCGTTTTGTGCGAGAGCTGGGCGACTCCGTGATTACGGTACTCGGCAATCATGATCTGCACCTCCTTGCCCTCCAGGCGGGTGCCGTGCGCTTCGGCAACCGCTTCGGCTCGCTCGAGAAGCTGATCAGGGCGAAAGACGCCGATGAACTGTGCGACTGGCTGCGCCACAGGCCACTCGCGCATTACGATAAAAAGCTCGGGACGATGCTTGTTCATGCTGGTGCCCACCCTCGTTGGAGCGTCGAAAAAACCCTGGCGCGCGCAGCTGAGGTCGAGGCCGCGCTGCGCGGTGATGACTACATCAATGTCCTCGGACGAATGTACGGAAACACACCCAACACGTGGTCGGGAAAGCTAACCGGCTACAAGCGCCTGCGCTTCATTATCAACTGCCTGACACGCATGCGCATGGTGACAGCAGATGATCGGCTGGACCTGAAGTTCAGCGGTTCACCGTGGCGAGCTCGCAAGGGTCTTTTGCCATGGTTTGAAGCAAGTTCACGGGCCTGGGAAGGAACGCGCATCGTGTTCGGACACTGGTCCGCACTCGGGCTCATAGTTTTGCCTGATCTCATCAGCCTGGACACTGGCTGTGTCTGGGGCCGGCAGTTAACCGCAGTGCGGCTCGATAAGCGCCTCCCTCGCGTGGTGCAGGTGGAAGGACAGTACTAATGAAAGCGCTGACCGCGTTCAATTGACAGGCATGGATCGACGAGCACCGGGATCAATTAATGCCGCCCGTATGCAACCAACAGGTTTTTGAAGAAAATGATTTCATCGTGGTGATCGTCGGCGGCCCCAACTCGCGAAAGGATTACCACGTCGACGAGGGCCCGGAGGCTCCCACCTATCGACTCGATCAGGAACGATCTATCCGTTCGTAAATCCTGAACGAGAAGTCGAATTCGTTTCGACTATCGGCCGAGCGCGCCTCGTCACTGACAAGTTGCCACTCGTCCTCGTCGACGGCTGGGAAAAAAGCATCGCCGTTGATGTCGGCATGCACGCGCGTCAGATACAGTCGCTTTGCCACAGGCAGGAAAAGTTCATAGATCTCGCTGCCACCGATCACCAGTATTTCACCGACATCACCCGCTACGGCGATTGCTTCATCTGTTGACTGGACGACATCGCAGTCCTCGGCCACAAGGCCCTGCTGACGCGTAATTACAATATTCCGACGCCCCGGCAATGCCCGACCGATCGACTCCCAGGTCTTGCGGCCCATGACGATGGGCTTGCCCATCGTGACCGTCTTGAAACGTTTGAGGTCATCAGACAGACGCCAGGGCAGGTCACCTTGCACACCAATGACGTTGTTCGCCGAAGCGGCGACAATGATGCTGATCACCGACCTGACTCAGACGGCAACCGCAGCTTTGATGTGCGGGTGCGCTTCGTAGTTGAGGATCTCGAAGTCCTCGAACGTGTAATCGAAGATGCTCGGCGGTCGACGTTTGATTGACAGCGTTGGTAACGGCAACGGCTTGCGTGCGAGTTGCTCGTCGGCCTGCTCGAGATGATTGAGATAGAGATGGCAGTCACCCCCCGTCCACACGAAATCGCCGACGTTCAGGTCCGCCTGCTGCGCCAGCATGTGCGTCAACAACGCATAGGATGCGATATTGAACGGCACGCCAAGGAAGATATCGCAACTGCGCTGGTAGAGCTGGCAGGAAAGCTTGCCGTCCGCCACATAAAACTGGAACAGGCAGTGGCAGGGTGGCAGAGCCATGTTCTCGATTTCGCCGACGTTCCATGCGGAGAGCATGATGCGCCGCGAGTCGGGGTTTTCCTGAAGCTGCTGCATGATCTGCGCGATCTGGTCGATTTTGCGTCCGTCGGGCGTCGGCCAGCTGCGCCACTGCACGCCGTACACGGGGCCCAGATCGCCGTTTTCATCTGCCCAATCGTCCCAGATCGAGACGCCGTTTTCCTTGAGGTAGCGAATATTGCTGTCGCCCGACAGAAACCACAGCAATTCGTGGATGATCGACCGCAGGTGCAGCTTTTTGGTCGTGACGAGCGGAAATCCCTTCGACAGGTCAAAACGCATCTGGTGACCAAAGACGCTCAGTGTGCCGGTACCGGTGCGGTCTTCCTTGCGTGCGCCCGTATCGCGCACCAGCCGCATCATGTCCAGGTATTGCTGCATCTACGCCTTGGCCTCCTCGCCTGCCCGATACGCCATGGCAAGCATGATAGCGCCAGCCGCGATCATCGGCACACAAAGGATCTGTCCCATCGTCACCCAACCCAGCGCAAGATAGTTCAGGTGCGCATCCGGTACCCGGTAGAACTCGACAATAAAGCGGAATGCGCCGTACAGGAGCAGGAAAAGCCCTGAGACGGCCATGTAGGGACGTGGCCTGGCGGAATACCACCAGAGTATGGCAAACAGGATGAAGCCCTCGAGCAGCGCCTCGTACAGCTGTGACGGGTGCAGTCCCTGGCCGTTGACGATGAACCCCCAGGGTACGTCGGTCGGTTTACCCCAGAGTTCGCCATTGATGAAGTTGCCGATACGCCCGAAGCCAAGACCAAGCGGAACGATGGGCGCAACGAAGTCGGTCATGCGCCACATCGTGAGGCGGAGCTTCCTGCCATAGAGCCACATCGCGATCATCACGCCGGCAAGGCCGCCGTGAAATGACATGCCGCCCTCGGTGATCTTGAGGAGGTATAGCGGGTCGGAGAACAGTTGCTCAGTGCCGTACACGAGCGCATAGCCAATACGACCACCAAGGATCACGCCCAGCATCCCGTAAAAAATAAGATCGTCGACCTGCTCCGCCGTGATGGGAGAATCCGCCGACCTGCATCGCCGCCGTGCGAGCCACCAGGCAAACAGGAAGCCGATCACGTACATCAGCCCGTACCAGCGTATCTTGAGGAACCCGATCGAGAAAATTACCGGGTCAATCTCGGGGTATGTCAGCATGGAAACCCGCTCAGCGATTCAGAAGATCGGTATGATAGTGCAATCCATGCCAAATCGCCTCGCTAAAGAAACCAGCCCCTATCTCCTGCAACACGCCGATAACCCCGTGGACTGGTTCCCGTGGGGCGAAGAGGCCTTCGCAGAGGCTCGCGCGACGGGTAAGCCCCTGTTGTTGTCCATCGGCTATTCGGCCTGCCACTGGTGCCACGTGATGGCCCATGAGTCTTTCGAAGACGAGGCCACGGCTCAACTCATGAATGAGCTGTTCGTCAACGTCAAAGTCGATCGCGAGGAACGACCCGACATCGACAAGATCTACCAGACCGCCCACCAGCTGATTACGCAGCGCGGCGGCGGCTGGCCGCTGACGATGTTTCTCGATGGCGACGACCAGCGCCCCTTCTTCGGCGGCACCTATTTTCCGAAAGAGCCACGCTACGGCATGCCGGCTTTTGGGGACCTGCTGAAGAAAATCGCACAGTACTACACGGAACAACGCGATGACGTGCGCCAGCAGAGCGGCCGCCTGCTCGATGTTTTCAACAAACTCGAGCCCAGACCTGCAGCCGACGGCCAGGCACTGTCTGACGCTCCGCTAGCCCTGGCCCGCAACACGTTCGAGCAGACACTGGACCGCGAATATGGCGGCTTTGGTTCGGCGCCCAAGTTTCCGCATCCGACGACACTGGATCGCCTCATGCGGCACTGGCGCAGCACCGCAAATGACGCAGAACCGGATGTCGAAGCCCTGTTCATGGCGGCGCTGACACTTGCGCGCATGGCCGAAGGTGGCTTGTTCGACCATATCGGCGGCGGCTTCTACCGCTATTCGGTTGATCGCTACTGGCAGATCCCGCATTTCGAAAAGATGCTTTACGACAACGGCCCGCTGCTCGCCATTTATGCCCAGGCAGCGGTGGCCACCGGTGACGCACTGTTCGGCTATGCCGCTAACGCTACCGCCGACTGGATGCTTGCAGATATGCGCGACGCCAACGGCGGCTTCTACGCAACGCGCGACGCCGATTCGGAGGGGCACGAAGGTCTGTTCTACCTGTGGGACCCGGACGAAGTGCGAGATTTGCTGGGCGATGATTTCGACGTATTTGCAAAGCGCTTCGGCCTCGACACCGAGGCCAATTTCGAGGGCCGATGGCACCTGACTGTGCGCGAACAGGTTACTGACGACGAAGCTGCGGTCATCAACAAGGCCAAACAAAGTCTGCAGGCGCGTCGTGACACACGCGTGCCACCAGCCCGCGACGAAAAGCAGCTGACATCGTGGAACGCCCTCGCTATCCGCGGGCTCGCCATTGCCGGACGCGCACTCGAACGCCCTGACCTCGTTGACGCGGCGGCCAACGCCGTCGAGTTCCTGCGAAACAACCTCGTTCAGGACGGCCGCCTGCTGGTCAGTTACAAGGATGGCAGGGCGCGCTTCGCCGCCTACCTCGACGATCATGCCTTCCTGCTCGACGCCGTGCTTGAACTGCTGCAGGCGCGCTGGAACACCAAGCACCTCGAATTCGCACAGCATCTCGCCGAACTCCTGCTGGAGCACTTCGAAGACAAGGACAACGGGGGCTTCTGGTTCACGGCAAATGATCACGAGCAGTTGATTCACCGCTCGAAACCGCTCGCGGACGAAGCGGTACCATCGGGCAATGGCATCGCAGCGTTCGCCCTGCAACGGCTGGGCTTTCTGCTCGGCGATACAAGCTGCCTCGACGCAGCCGAACGAACTTTACGCGCCGCGTGGCAGGCAATTTCAGAAATTCCGCACGGCCATGTAAGCCTGCTGACCGCGCTCGAGGAATACCTCGAGCATCCGGAAATTATCGTGATTCGCGGTGCTGACGATGAAATCAGTCGCTGGCGCGACTCAGCCGCAAAAGTCTACGCGCCGCGTCGCCTCGTATTTGCCATTCCCGAGAACGAAACCGGACTGCCGGGTGCACTGGCGGATCGCAAGCCCATCGACGGTGAAACCGTCGCGTATCGGTGTCTGGGCACGCACTGCGAAATGCCCGTTACGACGTGGGAAGCGCTCGCGGCGCAGCTCGTGGAAAGCGGCGCGCCCTAGCTGAGCCCCCTGTTGGACTCCTCGAAGTATTTTACGTTTCTGTCGATATCATAGGGCCGCTCTTCGAGATTTTCGGGGTCCCATTCGCTGCGCTCCGTGCTGAAAAAATCGCCGCCATAGACATGCAGCGCAGCCGTCAGTTTGGCTGTCGGATTAGTCACCGAATGAATGATGTCCGGGCCGAGTGGGCGCACATCCCCGGGCCCCAGTGATTTTGCACCCGCCGCTTCAATTCGGCCCCGACTGTCACCGGGCAGCCTGCGCCAGAAAATATTGTCCTCGCGCCCACCATAGACCCCGATGGTTGCCCACATATTGTGGTTATGCGGCAGCAGCGTCATGCGCGGTGACCAGATGACATTCAGGACCGTCAGATCATCTGATACATGGAGACGCTGAATTCCTCCCTGCCGCGGCTCGCCGAGTGCCTGAACAAGTCCGGCACGATCCGAGACCGCGCGCGCCAGAGTTGCCCGAACCGCCCTGGTCGGTGCCGAGTCTCTGACTGCAGCCGCGCAGTCAGCAATCAACTGATCGATATCCATAGCCACCGGAGCCTTCCTCTGTTTGTGTTATCTGTTTCTCAAGGATACGCCCAAAGCATGCTGACGGACGATGGCGTCACTCGGGAACCGTCCGCTCCGCGAAAGGCAGCGGGCATCGACAAATCGACGGCATACATGCTGTCACGTGTTCGGTGCGTAACAGAGTCGGGGTAGGTCTGGGTCATCTGAAATGCAGGCCCACCGAAACTGGCGCCCGGTATACGAAATCACTTGACGGCTCTGCGTCCGGATCTCCCGGAAGATAGCCATAGCGGTACTGTATTGACGAAACCGCAGTTCCGCCGAGTGCGGCAAGATCGAGTAATACGCGTTCACTTCACGCCGAAACCTCGACGCTGTTTCCTGTGAACGCGTGAGTCACAGCGAATTCGCCGCGAGACTTGTACATCGTTTGTGCTGAGGCAAAACCACACGTCAGCACCGCTGCTACCAACAACGATACCTGCCAGCGAGAATCACATCCGCGAACCAAGATCTGTCCGTCTCCAGCCATCATCAGTACGCCGGATTTCGTACGCCGGCCAATACTGCGTATCGAGCTTCAGAGTAATCACCTCAGTCGTACCATTCCACGTCTTTGTCTTCAGCCGAACCGACTCGCGATGGCCAATATCCTTCACGGCGTCGACAAATGCCTCCAGATCAGGAGTCGGCGTCTCGTTTACTTCGACGACGCGGCGACCGGCCCAAAGACCATAACGCGTCGCAGGCGACCCATAACTGAAATACGCAATGTACACGCCATTGGTCGAGACGCCCCGCTGCGCAGCCATTGCGCGGTGGGGATCCTGGATCAGTGCGCCTGCCCAGGAAATAGCCCGATCAATACCTCTGCCATCCAGCGTCGCCGTCTTGACCGGGATCTCTTTTACGTCACCGTTTCGCCAGACAGTGACCATCACTTCCGGCTTCTGTACGGCGTGCTCCAGTTCGCGGAAAGACGTTACTATTTCACCATCGATGGCCAGCACCATGTCACCATTCTTCAGGAGCCTTGCTGCCGGCGTTCCCGCAACGAGGCGCGTGACGCTCAACGCCCTTCTGCGTACCGGGTTGTTTTCCTCGAGACGTTTCACCCAGTCTTCATCTATACCCATCTTGCGCGCGGCAAACAGCGGCGCATAGACGAACTCTGCCTCAAGTGAGTAGAACGGCTTGCCGCTCCGGACGATTTCGACAAACTGCTTCGCGACTTCCGAGCTGATGCCCCGATTGAGCTGTGCTGAATCTTCTCCGGACTGCACCGCAAAACTCGACCATGTCGCGAGCACTTCGCCGCGCTTGTTGACGAGCACACCGTCAACCTCGTTCGGTGCGTTGACGAGCGAAATACCTTCGATATTCGAGTCACGGAAACGCAAGGTGCGAGACAAGGGCAACATCAACGGTTCGACTGACGACACTGTGCTTTGCTGATGCAGAAGCTGATGATCACCCTTGATTCCAACGACCCAGACTTCATCGCCGGGCAGTAGCATTTTTGTGTTAAATCGCGCTTGCTGCACAGGCGTGTCGCCAATGCTGTCCGGGTCGTAAGATACGATTGCGTAGTTATGCAACGGGTGCAGTTGCTCGACCTTGCCCTTTACTTCCAGCGAGCCTGCAAAAGTAACGGACACATCGCCGATACCGATCGGTACCGTGTTGCGATCAACAAGCACATAGCCGCGCTCCTTGTCGACAATAAGACCCGTACCATAGTAGTGGCGATCAGCAACGCCGGACAACGTGTACGGCAAATCGAATGTAACGACGACAAGTGATGGCGCAATCGCCCTCACGATCGGATCGCGGTATTTCGTCAGGCGCGTTTCACCCTGCTCCTGAACCTCCCGTTCCGGCCCATCGGCAAGATCGCGGCACGGCCACACGCCGAGCGTGTCATCGCGCGAGCATCGTTTCGACGGGAACCAGACGCGGTCAATCTCGAGTAGACGAACAACTGAATTCTGCGGGTTCTCCATCGTTACGTAGCGCACCAAAGCCCGTTGACCATCCGCCAACTCTGCCAATGCCGCCTCGAAATCATCAAGGGTGCGAATTGTTTCACCATCCATCTCGATAATGACGGCGCCGCGTGGAATTGCGGCACGCGACAACAGGTATCCCGGGTTTGCCACATATACGCCTTCAGGCTTGCGGTTGTAATGACGGGCTTGCTGATACGAAAGCTGATTGAGAATGCCGTCTCCGAACTCAACATACTCGTCCGGCGTTATTGCGTGCAGGTCATCAACACGAACTTTGGCATCAATACGCTTTCCACCGCGCTCTACCTGAATTTCGATTTCCTTGCCGACCTGGCTATCGAGGATGGCCGCCAGCGGCACGAACTGAGTAATCAGGTCACCGTTGATACGAATGAGTATGTCGCCAGGAGCAAGCAATTCGGAAGCAAGGGAGCTGGGAATAACCTGCTCGACCGTGAGCATGCCGGTCTGCTTCGGGAACGACTCGCGCGCTATGCGTTCGGACTCATCGGTCAATCCCAAGCGACGCAGCTCATCATAGGGCTCACTGCGGAAGGTCGTCTGCAGTGTACCGCGCGTTACCGGCGACCCTTTCTGCAACTCGCGCAGCACTCGCTCGATGCGATCGAGAGGCAAGAAAAAACTGCTTGCTGCAGAGTTGTTCGCACCCGCATTCAGTGCGACGACCTCGCCGCTAATGTTTACGACCGGTGATCCAGAGGACCCGCCAGACGTACCCGATGCGGCCTGCAGGTAAAACGTATTGAAATCGTTATACTTTCCACGGCCATATTCCGGCGCCTTGCGGTCCAGTCGCGCGATTGTTCCGGCCAGGATAGACAGCTGCTCTCCTGCATCGTTACCGATGACCCGGATTTCCTTGCCGATACCGGCAGCGTCGGGATTTAGCGGCAGCTCAACGGGCTCGATGTAGCGCAGCTCGTCGGGGTTGAAGCGAAAGAAGCCGAAGTCGTGCACAGGATCGCGATAGACCGGCGTCAACCGCACCTCTTCATTGTTTCGAAAGATGGCTTCGGCGATGACCGGCCCGGGCGTCACCACGTGGCGATTTGTCAGAATCAGGCCACGCTCGGCATCGACAACAAATCCCGTCGCCTGGCTCGACGAGTTCCACTCCGTATCGAATGCACGCGTGCTATCGACGCGAATCGAAACAACGCCCGATGAAATTCGCTCCAGTGTATTGGTCCAGGCCGTGTCGTCGTCGGCGATCGCCGGTAGGTAGAGTGCGAGTGCGACAATTGCCGCCAGAATCCTGCGGTGTTTCATAGTATTCCTGATTGCTGAAAGCCAATTAATTAGGTGCCAGTCACCCTATTTCTCCGCGTTTCGACAAGATCGAGCTGCAGAAGGTTCTCAGAAATAGGGTGACTGGCACCTAAATGTGCAGCGGTTCACTATTTCAGCAGAATCAGGCGCGTTAAGCGACTGCATGGATCACATACCGCAGCGGACCTGCTACTCGGGGTCGTACCTGAGATCGAGTTCGCGGGCGGCCTTGACGTCGTCCAGGCGGCGCACCGGCATCTTGTAGGGCGCCTCCTTGTACTCCACACCATCCTCCCGCGCGGCCTTCACGATGCCGATCATCGCGGCAACGAAATTATCGAGTGTCTCCTTGCTCTCGGTCTCTGTTGGCTCAATAAGCAGGCACTCGGGCACCAGGAGCGGAAAATAGGTCGTGGGCGCATGAAAATTGCGGTCGAGCAGCGCCTTGGCCATGTCCATGGCCGACAGGTGAATCTCTTTCGCCTCGTGCTTGAGCGTCACGATAAATTCGTGGCTTGCGCGGCGATCAGGATACGCGAGCTCGAAGCCCGCATCGCGCAGTTTCGCCATCAGGTAATTTGCATTCAGCGTCGCGTACTCAGCCACACGCTCCATGCCATCGCGTCCAACCATGCGCATATACACATAAGCCCGCAGCAGCACACCCGCGTTGCCCATAAAACCTGACAATCGGCCGATAGTCTCGGGGATTTCCTTTTCGGTAGCCCAGTCAAATGTGACCTCCCCATCAACTTCGGATTTCTTCACAACCGGAATCGGCAGATAGGGCAGCAAGCGTTTATTGACACCGACGGCCCCGGAGCCCGGCCCGCCGCCGCCGTGCGGCGTTGAGAACGTCTTATGCAGGTTCATATGAATGACGTCGAAGTCCATGTCACCCGGACGAACCTTGCCGAGAATCGCATTGAGATTGGCGCCATCGTAGTAAAGCAGTCCACCCGCTTCGTGGACCATGTCTGCAATCTCCTTGATGTGCCGCTCAAATACACCGAGCGTGGACGGATTGGTCAGCATGATACCGGCCGTATTCGGCCCGAGAACTGCCTTGAGCGCAGCCATGTCGACATCACCATCCGGTCCCGTCGGGATCTCCTTGACGATGCAGCCGCACATGGTCGCTGTCGCAGGATTCGTGCCGTGCGCCGCGTCAGGAACGATGATCTCGTTGCGCTCGGTATGACCGCGCGCATCGTGATACGCCTTGATCATGGCAACGCCGGCGAGTTCGCCCTGGGCACCCGCCATCGGCGTCAACGAGACGCCCTGCATGCCGGTTACGTCTTTGAGCATCTCCTGCAACTCGTACATGCAGGACAGGAAGCCCTGACCATGGCTTACGGGTCCCAACGGGTGGCGACCCGCAAATTCGGGCAATAGTGCCAGCGCGTTGCATGCCCTCGGGTTGTATTTCATCGTGCACGAGCCAAGCGGATAGAACTGCGTATCGATAGAAAAGTTCTTCTGCGACAGCCGCGTGAAATGACGTACGGTTTGCAACTCGGATGTTTCCGGCAAACGAGGCTTGTCTTCCCGCAGGAACTGCTGTGGGATCGATGTGGCGCCGGCATGAACGGGTGCCTGGGCGAATGCCCTGCGACCGCCCCGCGATTTCTCAAAGATTAATTCACTCATCTATATCAATTCCCAATGCACGAAAAGCCGCCGCATAATTTGGCTGAGCTGACATGTCTTCAATGTGTTCACGATGCACGACCGTGTTGTTCTCATCCAGCACGACTATCGCAGGTGAAAACATGCCCGCGAGCGGTCCGTCCATGATCTGAACGCCGTAATTCTCACCAAACCCCGCGTGCCGGATCGCGGAAAGTCCGGTTACGTTTTGCAGATCATGTGCTTTCTGGAACCGCTTGTGTGCAAACGGCAGGTCATAGGAGACCATCAGCAGCGCGAGATCATCGCGGCCGCTCCCATACTCGTCAAAGCGAATCACGGACTGGGCACTAACGTCGGTATCAATGCTGACAAACGTATTCAAAATCTTGCGCATGCCGGTCCAGTTTGCCAGCGAGACGTCCTGCAGCTTTGTATTCACGAGCGAAAAGTCCGGTGCAAAACTGCCGATGCGGGGCAGTTCGCCGAACGTCTGGTAGATCCCGTTTTCATAGAGGATCCTTGCCACGATCGTTCCGGACATCAGGCCATCGCCTCTGCAAACGCAGCAACGCAGGCATCGATATCCCCGTCAGTCTTGGTTTCGGTTACACAAACAAGCAGCGCATCGGTGCCCGCACTGTCGCTAAGGTCGAACCCGCCAAGGATATTTTTCTCGGCAATCGCAGCCAATAGCGGCGCAACCGCCCGATCGACCTTCAGCGCGACCTCATGAAAATAAGGCGCATCATACAAGCGCTCGATACCGTCAATGGCGCACAGGCCCTCTACAAGACGCGTCGTATTTTCATGTGATTTGCGCGCGACAGTTGCCAGCCCTTCGAAGCCGAGCAACGACATGTAAATCGTCGCCGCCGTGACCATCAGGCCCTGGTTCGTACAGATGTTCGACGTCGCCTTTGAACGGCGGATATGCTGTTCACGCGCCTGCAGCGTCAGCGCAAAACCCGGTTTGCCATCGAGGTCCGTCGTGCGGCCGACAATACGGCCCGGCATCTGCCGAACGTGCTTCTGCTTGCAGGTCATGTAGCCGAAATACGGGCCACCGGACGACAACGGCACGCCGAGCGGCTGACCTTCACCACAGGCGATATCAACGCCCTGCTCGCCCCAACTGCCCGGCGCCTTGAGCAAGGCCAGTGACAGCGGGTTCGCGAGGCCAATGGCGAACGCATCTTGTTCATGAGCCCAGTCCGTCAGTCGGTCCACATCCTCGAGCGTACCGGGGAAGGTCGGCTGCTGGATGACGACGGCAACCGGGTCTTTTCCTTCCGGCAACTCATCGAATGCAACATTGCCGGTTTTTGCATCCATCGGAAGCCACTCGAATGTCAGGCCCTGACTACCGGCGATGGCCTCCGCGACGTGCTCATAAACCGGATTCACGCCCGGCGCGAGCAAGATCAGTCCCGTTTTTACACGCCGGTTTGCACGCACCGCCATGAGCGCTGCCTCAGCGAGGCCCGATGCGCCGTCATACAACGACGCATTGCTGACATCGAGACCGGTCAGCCCGGTGATCATCGTCTGAAACTCATAGATCGTCTGCAGCGTGCCCTGGCTCGCCTCGGCCTGGTAAGGCGTGTATGCAGAATAGAACTCACCGCGCGTAGCAATATCCCAGACGGCCGTTGGAATATGGTGCTCATACGCTCCCGCACCAATGAAACAGAGCGGCGAGCCGTCCATGCGCGCACGCTCGCGCATCAGACGCGAAACTTCCATTTCACTCAGCGCCTCAGGAACGCCTTGCAGGTGATCAATACGCAATTCGGCCGGGATCTCGTCGAACAGGTCTTCGATCGAGTCCACGCCAATTGCAGCGAGCATCTCCCGAGTATCTTTCTCGGTATGGGGAATGAAAGGCATCAGTTCTTTCTCAGTCGTCGAGTTCGTCGAGCAGTTGCTGGTAAGCGTCTGGCGACATCAACTCGCTCTCATCGAGCCCCTCGATCTCCAGGCGCACGATCCAGCCATCACCGTACGGATCCGCATTGATTTTTTCGGGGTCATCGGACAGTTCTTCATTAACGGCGGCCACGCTGCCGGCAACCGGCGCGTAGACATCCGACGCGGCCTTCACCGATTCGACGACGGCCATTTCGCCGCCTGCTTCGACGTCCTGCCCAACTTCCGGCAGCTCGACGTAGACGAGGTCGCCCAGCGCCGTTGCAGCATGACCGGTAATACCGATCGTTACGCTGCCATCATCTTCACGGCGCAGCCATTCATGATCGTTGGTGTAAAGGAGATCTCCCGGCAATTCACTCATTGTTTGCTCCCAGTGGTTATCCCGTGCAGCGACGTCAGACGTCGATGCGTATCTGCCCATTGCGAACGAACGGCGTTTTGACGATCCGTACGTTCAGTAATTTGCCTCTGACTTCGACCTGGGCCCGGTCATAGTCGCCCGCCGGCAACCGCGCGAGCGCAATCGAACGCCCGATGGTCGGCGAGAATCCGCCACTTGTAATCTCGCCTTCGCCGACACCCTCGACGACGACTTTCTGGTGATTGCGAAGCACACCCTTGTCTTCCAGCAGCAGACCGACAAAGCGGCGCCTGTCTGCACTTTCCCTCAGCTTCTCGATAGCGGCGCGACCGATGAAATCGCGATCGGCCGGCTCCCAGGCAACGGTCCACTCGAGACCGGCTTCGAGGGGTGAGATCGTTTCATCCATATCCGACCCGTAAAGATTCATCGCGGCTTCGAGGCGTAACGTATCGCGAGCACCGAGTCCGCAGGGTTCAACACCGGCTGCCAGCAACCGATCCCAGACGCCGTGCGCGTCGGCGGCCGGCATGACAATTTCCCAGCCATCCTCACCGGTGTAGCCGGTCCTGGCGATAAACCAGTCGCCTGCTTCCATACCGAAGAAAGGCCGCAGCGCCAGCGCGGCATCGCGATGCTCGGCATTAATACACGGGGCCGCCAGCTCCCGGGCTTTGGGTCCCTGCACGGCAATCATCGCCAGGTCGGAGCGCTCGACCACATTGACATCGAACGCCTCCGCCTGGCGGCGTATCCAGGCAAGGTCTTTTTCACGCGTCGATGCGTTGACGACCATCCGGTAGTCGGTATCGCTGATGTAATAGATGATCAGGTCATCAATGACACCGCCTTTCTCATTCAGCATGCATGTGTACAGCGCCTTGCCGTATTCCTTGAGCCTCGCAACATCATTGGCGACGAGGTACCGCAGGAACTCGCGCGCACGATTTCCGCAAAGGTCCACAATGGTCATGTGGGAGACATCAAATACACCGGCATGCTGTCGCACCGCATGATGTTCTTCTTTTTGCGATCCATAGTGCAGCGGCATATCCCAGCCGCCGAAATCGACGATTCGAGCGCCTGTTTCCACGTGCTTGTCGTAATGCGGTGTCTTTGAACCCATGTAATCCGACCAGTCAGAAAAAAATAAAAAAAGGGCGGCAGGCTATAACGCCTGCCGCCCCTCTGTCCTTGGTTACCTGAGAGATCAGTAGCCTCGAGGCCACATTCCCCTT
>JBFFOS010000042.1:0-19308 GCA_041574375.1 Woeseiaceae bacterium | reverse complement strand
GTCAGCGCTCCACGCACCCATGCGATGAGGGTGTGTTTTTGCGAAGTTCTTGACGGCTAACGCGACGCGGCGATCCGAATTGCCTTCTCGCAATACCGGGTTTACGGCACTGCCGAGTACGCTGGCGTAGCGATCACGAATAGCCTGCTCGGCATCGTTCGACGGATCCTCGGGATAGTTCGGTATATCGAATCCCTGGGACTGCAGTTCTTGGATCGCGGCAACGAGCTGTGGGACCGAGGCACTGATATTTGGAAGCTTGATGATATTGGCTTCAGGCGTCTTTGCGAGTTTGCCCAGTTCGGCCAGCGCATCATGCTGGCGTTGATCCTCGGCCAGGGTCTCGGGAAATTTTGCGAGGATACGGCCTGCGAGCGAAATATCGCGTGTTTCGACATTGATCCCGGCAGCGTTCGTGAAGGCCTTGACGATCGGCAGGAACGAGTAGGTTGCCAGTGCCGGCGCCTCGTCAGTCTTCGTGTAGATGATGGTGCTCATGCAGAACCCTTGGTCGACTTTCGCAAAGGGCGCGCATTATATCGACCGGCGACTCCTATTGCACCGATGCCCAGTGCTCGTCGGTTGCAACCATCGTCAGGACGTCATATTGGGCAACGATCTCGTCGTCCTGGTTGCTTACCTCGGTGTCCCAGCGCACCTCGCCATATCCGGTGCCTGCACGCAGTGTCTTCTGTTTGCAGGTCAGGCGAACCTTGATCGTATCGCCGTAATTGACGGGCTGGGCGAAGCGCAGGTCATCGATACCGTAGTTAGCGAGGACGGGACCGAATTCCGGATCGACAAACAGTCCGGCAGCAAATGACACGATCAGGTAACCATGCGCGACGCGGCCGTCGAAGAAGGGGTTTTTGGCGGCAGCCTCTTCGTCGGTGTGAGCATAAAATGTGTCGCCAGTGAAATCCGCGAAGTGCTGGATATCGTCGAGCGTGATCTGGCGTTCATCGGTATGCAGCGTGTCACCGATTGCCAGTTGTTCGAATGTCTTGCGGAACGGGTGGACAGCGGGGTCCTTCTCGTCAGCGCCACGAGTCCACCGGTTGCCTATTGCCGTCAATGTTTGTGGCGATCCCTGGATCGCGGTGCGCTGCATGTAATGCTTTACGCCACGTATGCCGCCCATCTCCTCGCCGCCCCCTGCGCGGCCGGGTCCGCCGTGAATCAAGTGCGGTAATGGCGACCCGTGGCCGGTCGATTCTGCGGCACAATGCCTGTTAATGACGACCATGCGTCCATGGTAGGCGGCGGTACCGAGTACAAGTTGGCGGGCCACATCGTTGTCGTTTGTAATGATCGAGCCGGCGAGGCTGCCTTCACCCATACGTGACAGCTGGATGGCTTCATCTAGATCGCCGTACGGCAGCACCGTGCTTACGGGGCCGAAGGCCTCGACAGAGTGCACGGCGCGCGACGTGAGCGGTTTCTCGCAATGCAGCAATGTAGGCATGAAAAACGCTCCCTTGCTGGCGTCAGCATCCACAACGTCAAAATTGTCGTTACCGCCGTACACGATTTCAGCTTGCTGCGACAACTCCCTGACGCGATCTCGCACTTCATCCCGCTGTCCCTGGCTTGCAAGTGCGCCCATATCGACGTCCTTGCTGGCCGGATTGCCGATACGAATTTCCCCAAGCGCTTTCGCGAGTGCCTCCACAAGCGCGCCGGAGATCGTCGATGGCGCGATGATGCGGCGAATTGCCGTGCATTTCTGACCGGCCTTGCTCGTCATCTCTCTCGTGACCTCGTTCACAAACAGATCGAATTCGGGCGTGCCGGGGAGCGCGTCCGGGCCAAGTATGGACGAATTCAACGAATCAGTTTCCGCCGTAAACGCGACCGACTCACTGACGACGCGCGGATGTTGTTGCAGAAACTCGGCGGTGCTCTTTGACCCTGTGAACGCGATCGTATCCTGGCAGTTCAGGTGGTCGAACAGGTCGCCGACGCCACCGCAAATCAGCTGCAGCGCGCCATCGGGCAATATGCCTGAGGCCTTGATTTGGCGAACCATAAGCTCCGTAAGATATGCCGTGCTCGATGCCGGTTTAACGATCGCCGGCACGCCGGCAAGCAGGGTTGGTGCGAGTTTTTCGAGCATTCCCCAGCACGGAAAGTTGAAGGCGTTGATGTGCACAGCCGCGCCGAGCTTCGGAGTGCAAATATGCTGCCCGACAAATGTGCCGTTACGCGACAGGGCTTCCGGTGGCCCGTCGAGATAGACGTGATCGTTTGGCATCTCTCGCCGGCCCTTGCTCGAAAACACGAAGAGGGTCGATATGCCACCGTCGATATCGACCCAGCTATCGCCCTTTGTCGCGCCGGTTTCGGTGGAGAGGGCATACAGTTCCTTCTTGTGTTCCATGAGGTATTGCGCGAGTGCCTTGAGCATCTCGCCACGCTGGTGAAACGTCATTTTGCGCAGGTTCGAGCCGCCGACGTTGCGCGCGTGGGCCAGCACTGCGGCGAAGTCCATGCCGTCACTGGTAATGTGCGCAAGTGGTTTGCCGCTGACGGCGCTGTTCAGGGTGGTTCCGTCACCGTCACCGTCAAGCCACTGATCCAGTACGAGATTGCCAAGTTTCATCGCGAACTCCTTGCAGCGGGCGACATAGCTAGACACAAAAAAAGAAAAGAATTGAAATATTCTGTATCGAATTGTACGGTCGAGGCGGTCGAAATCAAGCTGGACCCCAATGAGCATCCAGACTACATGCCAAAAACTCGTAGACGAATTTCGTTCGCGACCGACAGTGCGGGCGGGTTCGTTGATCACGACCGTGTTCGGCGATGCGATTGCACCGCGCGGTGGCACGGTATGGCTTGGCAGCCTCATTAAAGTCATGGCGGATTTCGGAATCAGCGAGCGTCTCGTGCGTACATCAGTGTTTCGGCTCGTGAAGGACGGCTGGCTGCAATCTCAACAGATTGGCCGCCGCTCGTATTACAGCCTGACGGCCGAAGGCCGGGAGCGGTTCGAACAGGCAACACACCGTATTTACGGCGAGCCTGTTGATCACTGGAACGGCGAATGGTGCCTGTTGTTGTTATCAGGGCTGGATACCCCCGCCAAAGAAACGGTACGCAGGCAATGTGGCTGGCTGGGGTTTGGTCCGCTGTCGGCCGATGTACTTGCGCATCCGACTCCTGATCTTGCGGAGCTCGACGTGACAATGCATCGCCTCGGCATCGAGGATGCGCTCGTCGTCATGCGCGGGCAAACCATTCGAAGCGGCGCGGCGATGCGGGAACTGACGCATGATTGCTGGAACCTGGATGAAATCGACGCGCGTTATGCTGATTTTGTACGACGATTTCGTCCGCTCCTCAAAGCCTCCTCGAAAAAACCTCAAATGACTGATAAAACAGCTTTTTTGATACGTACGCTGCTCATACAGGAGTATCGCAAGGTCCTGTTGCGCGACCCCTGGCTGCCAGCGGAACTCTTGCCAGTGGGCTGGCACGGAGCCGCGGCTTACCAACTTTGCCGTAATCTATACCGGGCGGTGCACGTGGGAGCCGACGCGTGGCTCGACGTTCAAATGGAGACAGCGGACGGGCGGCTGCCGCCCGTATCGCGGGCGTTCATGCGGCGATTTGGCGGACTGGATAATGACTGACTTTGAAACAGCACAACGTTGCGCAGCAGAAATGTGGAAGGGTGATAAGGCATCGCAATCGCTCGGTATCGAGGTCGAGGTCACCAGGCTGGGCGCCGCGATGGCAACGATGCAGGTACGCGAAGACATGGTCAACGGCGTCGGTGTATGCCACGGTGGTATGCTGTTCACGCTGGCCGACACGGCGTGCGCATTTGCGTGCAATTCATACAATCGTGTCACGCTGTCGGCGTCAGGAAAGATCCATTTTCTGCGATCCGCGGTGCTGGGCGATATGCTGACCGCGATCGCGGTTGAGGATTACCGGGGTGAACGTCGGGGCTTCTACACGGTGAAGATCACGAACCAGCAGGACGAAGCCGTGGCATTGTTCCGTGGGCGCGTGGTTAGTCGCGACGAACCCATTGTCGAGCCGGACACGTGATACAGAGCATGTTGAAAGGTATAAAATACCGTGACACATTGATTGTACTGTCCAGGGAGTTCTTGCATGTATACACAGGGCCTTGACCAGGCAGGAAAAGGTGATTCCCCCAAGTCGGGGGGCGAAACCAAAGAGCAACTGGACGCGTTCCAGGCACGCATCGACGCCGAAGAGAAAATCGAGGCGAAGGACTGGATGCCCGAGGCTTATCGCAAAACATTGATTCGCCAGATCTCTCAGCACGCGCATTCCGAGATCATCGGTATGCAACCCGAGGGCAACTGGTTGACTCGTGCGCCGTCACTCAAGCGCAAGGCTATCCTTGTCGCGAAAATTCAGGACGAGGCGGGGCATGGTTTGTATCTGTACAGCGCTGCCGAGACACTCGGTGTATCGCGAGACCAGATGGTTGCGGACCTGCTATCGGGTAAGGCCAAGTACTCGAGTATTTTCAACTACCCGACTCTGACCTGGGCTGACATAGGCGCCATCGGCTGGCTTGTCGATGGTGCGGCAATCATGAATCAAATTCCGTTGTGTCGTTGCTCATACGGACCGTATTCACGCGCCATGATTCGTGTTTGCAAGGAAGAGAGTTTTCATCAGCGCCAGGGCTACGAAATCATGCTAACTCTGTGCCGCGGCACTCCGGAGCAGAAAGCCATGGCGCAGGACGCGTTGAATCGATTCTGGTGGCCATCGCTCATGATGTTCGGCCCCAATGACTCGGCGTCAAAACATTCCGCGCAGTCCATGGCCTGGAAGATTAAGCGTTTTAGCAACGATGAACTGCGACAGAAGTTCATTGACGTAACGGTGCCGCAGGCGGACTTCCTCGGCCTTACCGTTCCAGATGAAAAGTTGCGCCAGAATAAGGAAACGGGACATTACGAGCATTCGGATATCGACTGGCAGGAATTTTTTGACGTGATTTCCGGTAACGGGCCGTGCAATGAAACACGCATGGCCAAGCGGCGCAAGGCACATGACGATGGTGCCTGGGTTCGTGAAGCGGCCCGGGCCTATGCGGCGAAGAAGGCGGAGGCATCCGCCGCGGCGTAGGGTCGGCCTCAGCAACGACAGGAAACAGCTATGACAAAACAGGAATGGCCACTTTACGAAGTCTTTATCCGCAGTAAATCGGGGCTTAGCCATCGGCATGCAGGCAGCGTGCACGCGGCCGATGATGAAATGGCGCTGAACAATGCGCGTGACACATATACGCGTCGGAATGAGGGAGTGAGCATCTGGGTTGTTCGCTCAGATAGCATCGTCGCCTCGGATCCCGCCGAGTCCTCCGCGTTTTTTGAACCGGCCGAAGACAAGATTTACCGCCATCCGACGTTCTACGATATTCCCGACGAGGTCGATAACCTGTGACTGACAAGAGTGTCCTCACGGCCTACGCGACGCGCCTCGGCGATAACGCGCTGATTCTCGGTCAACGCATGATCGAACTCGTAGCCGGCAGCCCGGAACTCGAAGAGGAACTCGCCAACGCGAACTTTGCGCTCGACTACATCGGCCAGGCGCGCATGTTTTACACCTACGCGGGTGAGTGTGAAGGCGCAGGGCGCAGCGAAGACGACTTTGCTTTTCTAAGGCCGGAGCATGAATACCGGAACCTGCTGCTGGTCGAACAACCCATCGGGCATTTTGGTGACGCTATCGTGCGCCAGGTGTTATTCGAGTCCTGGTACCTGGCTCTGCTCGAGGTATTGACGCGTTGCAGTGACGAAGGAATCTCCGACATTGCGGCGCGCGCTTTCAAGGAGGTGCGATATCACCTGAGGCACAGCAGTCAGTGGCTTGTCCGTCTCGGTGATGGAACGGATGAAAGCCACGCGCGTGTGCAACAGTCACTTGATGATTTGTGGAAATTCACGGGCGAAATGTTTGTGCCGGATGACCTCGATGATGAAATACGGTCGGCTTACAATGGCCCTCACCTCGAGGTTCTCGAGACGCAGTGGCGCGCCGACGTCGCGGCAATTGTCGCCGAGGCCACGCTCGATTTGCCGGGCGATCAATGGATGGCAAGTGGTGGCAAGCAAGGCCGGCACACCGAGCACTTCGGGTTTTTGCTTGCCGAGATGCAATACATGCAACGTACGTTCCCGGGCGCGACATGGTAGAGACCGTATATAAACCGGAGCAGATCCTGGAGTGGCTGTCCGACGTGGCCGACCCGGAGATCCCGGTTCTGTCGATCAGGGACCTTGGCATCGTACGCGACGTTGAATGTAACGGCGGGGTAACCGTCTCGCTGACTCCCACCTATTCGGGCTGCCCTGCAACGGAAGCCATCGAGGCCGGCGTCATTGCCGCCCTCGAGGAGCGGGGCGTTGCGAAGATCAATATACGGCGGGTACTCGCACCGGCCTGGACTACCGACTGGATCAGCGAAGAAGGGCGCAGGAAGCTCCGAGTTTATGGCATAGCACCCCCCGAGCGGCGTAATCGCCCTGTCACCTGTCCGCGCTGCGATTCGAGCAATACCGAGGTTGTCAGCGAGTTTGGGTCCACGGCGTGCAAGGCTTCCTATCGGTGTGCCGATTGCCTCGAGCCCTTCGAATATTTCAAATGCCTGTGAAACAGTTTTATCCCCTCACTGTTGCGTCCAAGACGCGGGAAGGTCGGGACGCCGTCCGGATCAGCCTCGACGTCCCCGAAGAGCTTCGGGATGAGTTCGCGTTTCTGCCGGGGCAGCATCTGCCGATACAGATCGATCGCGCCGGCGAGAAACTTCGGCGCACCTACAGCATCTGCTCCGCCGAAGGGTGTTGGCCACTCGAGATCGGTGTACGTGTGCAGCCGGGCGGCCGGTTCTCTGAATATGCCGCGAGCGACCTGCAGGTTGGTGACACACTCGCTGTCATGACGCCGACCGGGCGCTTTCATCTTCCGGCCGAACGCAAGGACGGCAAATTCCATATCGGTTTCGCCGCGGGTAGCGGGATAACGCCGATTCTGTCTATCGTCACGTCCATATTGCGCAATGAGCCGACCAGTCGATTCGCGTTGTTCTACGGTAACCGCAAGCAGAACACGACAATGTTTATTGAAGACCTGTTTGCGCTCAAGAATCAGTATCCGCAGCGTCTTCAGATTCACTTCGTTTTCAGCCAGGAAGAGCAGGAATTCCCGATCTCGGGTGGGCGCATCGATGCAGACAAGGTGCAAGAATTGTTTGACTGCTTTTGCAGCGGCGATACCGTCGATGAGGCGTGGATCTGTGGCCCGGAATCGATGATCGAAACTGTCGCGGACGCATTGCTTGAAAAAGGCCTGGAGGCAGATGCTTTGCATGCCGAACGCTTCGGCGCGCCAGGGAAGGGCTCCAGGACCGCAGCGCCCGTCATTGAAGTCGGGGCCGATTCTGTTGCGGTTACGGTCATCATGGATGGTCACAAGAAGTCATTCGACATGCCGCGTACCGCTACGAACATTGTTGATGCCGCGGCGGAACACGGCCTGGAACTGCCGTATTCCTGCAAGGGCGGTGTCTGCGCGACCTGTCGCACCTACGTACGTGAGGGTAAGGTCGACATGGCGACCAACTACGGCCTGGAACCGTGGGAGGTGGAAAAGGGGTTTGTGCTGGCCTGCCAGAGTACGCCGTTAACGGACGAAATCGTCCTCGACTACGACAAATCGTAAGAGGGCCCGGTTCCGATATCGGACAAAGCGGCCCGAAATGGCGCGAATTCAAAACTCTGGGGAGTCTTGCATGCGTAAAATCTTAGATTAACTGTGTCCAGGGCTCGTCTTAGCCTGATCTTGCGCCGGAGAGCGTATGACTACTGAAAATACAGCGGTGGAAGCGCCGGCTCGGCGAAATTCCTACGACTATGAGGACTTGATTGCCAGCGGCCATGGCGAGTTGTTCGGGCCGACGAACGGTCGTCTGCCGAAGCCCAACATGCTCATGTTGGATCGCATTACGCTGATCTCGGACGAGGGCGGCAAATACGGTAAGGGCGTGATCACGGCCGAACTCGACATCAACCCGGATCTCTGGTTTTTCGAGTGTCACTTCGAGGATGACCCGGTGATGCCTGGCTGCCTGGGGCTGGATGCCATGTGGCAGCTGGTCGGATTTCACCTGGTCTGGCAGGGCTTGCAGGGTCGCGGCCGGGCGCTGGGCGTCGGCAAGGTCAAATTCACGGGGCAGGTATTGCCGACCGCGAAGAAAGTCACTTACCAGATAGACATCAAGCGCGTCATAGCGCGCAAACTGAACATGGCGATAGCCGACGGCACGATGTTTGTTGACGGACGTGAAATCTACACCGCTGAAGACTTACGGGTCGGCCTGTTTACATCCACGGACAATTTCTAGGGGACGACATGCGGCGCGCAGTTATCACGGGTCTCGGTGCGGTCTCGTGCATAGGTAACAACAAGGAAGAAATCCTCGACTCACTGAAGAACGGTCGCTCCGGCATTGTTGCCAACGAAATGTTCAAGGAGATGGGGCTTCGCAGCCAGGTTTCCGGCAGTTGCGAGATCGATTTCAAGGAACACATCGATCGCAAGGTCCTGCGTTTCATGGGTGACGCCGCGGCCTACGCGTACGTCGCCATGCAGCAGTGCATAAGCGATGCCGGGCTCGAGGACAGTGATGTCTCGAATGTCCGTTCCGGCCTGATCGCCGGCTCCGGTGGTGCGTCGAGCGCGAACATCGTCAAGGCGGCTGATACCCTTCGTGCTCGGGGTGTCCGTAAGATCGGCCCCTACGGCGTGACCAAGACAATGGGCAGTACGGTTGCCGCTTGCCTGGCCACGCCATTCAAGATCAAAGGCATTAGCTATTCGATTACGTCTGCCTGCGCGACGAGTGCACATTGCATCGGCGCGGCCGCGGAACAGATCGCGCTGGGCAAGCAGGACCTCGTGTTTGCCGGCGGTGGCGAGGAAGAAGACTGGACGCTGACGGCCTTGTTCGACGCGATGGGCGCGCTGTCAACGAAATATAACGATGACCCGACGCAGGCGTCGCGGCCCTATGATGCCGGACGCGATGGTTTTGTGAGTTCTTCAGGGTCCGGCATGGTCGTTGTTGAAGAATTCGAGCACGCCAAAGCGCGTGGCGCGAAAATCTACGCGGAACTCGTCGGTTATGCCGCAACGTCGGATGGCTACGACATGGTTGCGCCGTCCGGTGAGGGTGCGATTCGCTGTATGAACCTCGCGCGTTCAACGGTTGAGCTGCCGATTGACTACATCAACACGCATGGCACCAGTACGCCGGTAGGTGATGTGCAGGAAGTTCAGGCGATGCGCGAGTTGTTCGGTGACGACCTGCCACGCTTCGCTTCGACAAAGTCGATGTGCGGCCATTCCCTGGGCGCCACGGGCGTGCAGGAAGCGATCCATTGCTTGCTGATGCTCGAACACGATTTCATCGCGCCGTCGATCAATGTGGTTGAGCCAGATGAAGCCATTGCCGGTGCACCGCTCGTTACCGAGTTGGTCGAGAACGCCGGTCTCAGGACAGCGATGTCGAATAGTTTCGGGTTTGGTGGGACCAACGGGACACTGGTGTTCCAGAAACCCTAGCGGTCCGTCATAATCGGTCACTATGACTATAGAGACCCTGAGCGAAACGAGCTGTTTCGGTGGCCGTATCGGCTTCTACCGCCACACTTCCTCCAGCAACAACTGCGACATGCGGTTTTCGGTGTTTGTGCCACCGCAGGCGCTGCAGGGCAAAGTGCCGGTGCTGACATTTCTGTCCGGCCTGACCTGTACTGAAGAGAACTTCATGGTGAAAAGCGGCGCGCAGCGAGTGGCGGCCATGCTGGGCATGATGCTCGTGTCTCCCGACACCAGCCCGCGCGGCGAGGGTGTACCTGACGATCCTGACGATGACTACGATTTCGGCCTGGGCGCCGGCTTCTACCTCAACGCAACGCAGGAACCGTGGTCGGCGAATTACCAGATGTACGACTACATCACGAAGGAGCTGCCGCCGGTCATTTTTGATCATTTCCCAGGCGATCCCGAGCGCCACGGCCTGACCGGGCATTCGATGGGCGGCCATGGCGCCCTGACCATCGGTCTGCGTAATCCGGACATGTTCAGGTCGCTGTCCGCATTTGCGCCGATCTGCACGACGCTACACAGCCCCTGGGGCCAGAAAGCGCTTGCTTACTATCTCGGCGATGACAAGTCGACATGGCAGGATCATGACGCCTGCGAAGTTGCTCGTCGGTCCGGAAGCGTAACGAAGTATGATCGCATCCTCGTCGACCAGGGAGCCGACGACCCATTCCTCGCGGAACAGCTCAAGCCGGAATTACTCGAGGCTGCGTGCAAGGAAAGTGGCCTGCCACTCGAGCTTCACATCCACAAAGGCTACGATCACGGCTACTATTTCATCTCGACGTTCATCGAAGAGCATCTTCGGTTTCATGCCGAGCGCCTTCGCGCCTGATTCAAATGGAACAATGGCTCATCCTCGGTGTTGCGATGCTTGCGACCGGAACCGTTGCCGGTGTGCTCGCGGGACTTTTTGGCATAGGGGGCGGCATTGTTATCGTTCCGGTGCTCGAGACCACGCTGGGATTTATCGGGGTTGATCCGGCAATTCGAATGCATGTTGCGGTGGGTACATCGCTTGCAACGATTATCCCGACCTCAATTTCGTCGGCACGCGCGCACCACATGCGCGGGTCAGTGGATGTCGAGATCGTCAGACGGTGGGCCGTTTTTGTATTGCTGGGAGCCTTGCTGGGTGCGTGGATCGCGTCAAAGGTGCA
The DNA here is from genome assembly GCA_041574375.1 of Woeseiaceae bacterium. GTDB lineage: Bacteria > Pseudomonadota > Gammaproteobacteria > Steroidobacterales > Woeseiaceae > UBA1847. The sequence continues at coordinate 8,485 of JBFFOS010000042.1, read as the reverse complement.
CAGTGATGTCCTGGCAACTGTGTTCGCGACACTCGCGCTTCTGGTTGCGCTCAAGATGTTGTTCATGCCGGAAAGCCGTAATCTCACAGAGGAGGTCCCGCGAGGTCCGCTGGTGCCGGCAATTCCGACGGCCATTGGCTGTTTCTCGAGCATGATGGGCATCGGTGGCGGGACGTTTTCGGTCATGACGCTGACCCTGTTTAACGAGCCGATTCATCGTGCCGTTGGCACCGCCGCACTGTTTGGGCTGGTGATCAGCCTGCCGGGCATGCTCGGTTTCGTTGCCGCCGGTTGGGGCGACCCGCGCATCCCGGTCGGCAGTCTCGGTTACGTCAACCTGATCGGCTTTGCCTGCATCGCGCCGGCGACCGTGTTGGCGGCGCCGCTGGGCGCGAAAATCGCACATGCGTTTTCTGCCAGGCGCCTGAACATGCTGTTCGGCGCTTTTCTTATTATCGCGTCGATTCGACTTTTCTACCGGGCATTCTTGTGAAACGAATTTATTTTGCTTCGGCCGCCATCGTAACGCTGACGGCTTGCGGTCCGCGCGAACTTCAACCTGACGCGCCTTTCGAGTGCGATCAGTGCGATGCCTGGAACGAGCCGCAGGAACCGTTTCGAGTACACGGTAATACGTGGTTCGTCGGCACGGGTGGCTTGTCATCGATCCTGATTGAGTCCGACGACGGCCTGATACTCATCGACGGCGGCCTGCCGCAGTCTGCCGCTCTCATAGATGCCAACATTCGTTCGCTCGGCTTTGATCCACTGTCCATCAAGGCAATACTCTTGTCGCACCCGCACTTCGATCATGCCGGTGGCGTGGCGGCGTTGCAGCGGCTTTCGCGGGCTAACGTGTTCACCAGTGAGGCAGGCGCCCCTGTTCTCAGTAGCGGCCAGCTTTCGGAAGATGATCCTCAGTATGTCGCCGATGCAGAATACGGTTCATTCCCGGGGGTCAGTAATGTCACAGTGGTGAGTGATGGCGAATTCGTATCGGTAGGCAATGTCGATGTGAGAGCCGTATACACACCCGGCCACACGGCCGGCAGTGTGACATGGACCTGGGAGTCGTGCGCCCTCAACACCTGTTATGACGTTGTCTACGCCGACAGTATGAGCCCGGTTTCTGCGCAGGGTTTCTCGTTTGCAGCGACTGGCGTGGCTGATCAAATAATTGAAAGCGCCGGAATTATCGGCGATCTCGACTGCGACATCCTGTTGTCGCCACATCCATTCTTCTTCGGCATGTACGACAAGCTGGAACGTCGCGACGAAGGCAATCCGTTCGTAAACGGCCTCGCATGCATGTTTTATGCTGAGTCATCGCTGGACTGGCTCGAGCAGCGACTAAAGGCCGAGGGAGGCCAGCCCCCAGTCAACCTGCAGGAGTGACCCGGGTTTGTTGTGTATGTTGGCATTACCTGCATAGAATGCTCTGCAGAATTCTTTCCGAACCAAACTAAAGGATTTCAACGATGAAATATCTCAAGTACCTGCCCATTGCGGCCCTTTTCTCAGCGGTTGCTTTTGCCGCGACAGCCGATGAAAAAGCCGCATCGGCATCTGCAGAAAGCGTGATGGACAAGCCGTCATTTTCTGCCAGCCAGTCCATGACAGTCTCCGCAGTCGTAACGGCCATTGACCACGATACCCGGGTGGTGACTGTTCGTAAGCCTGATGGTGAAGAGCTCACATTTACCGCCAGTGAAGAGGTGCGCAATTTGCCCCAGGTACAGGTTGGTGATGTTCTCGTCGCCGAGTATGTCGAGTCCGTGTCCATAGAAGTCATGGCGGATGATGGGCTGGGAACTGATGCCGCCGAGGCGGTTGCCATGGGCCGCGCCGAGGAAGGAGCGATGCCCGGTTTCGCGGCGATGGACTCTCAGATCGTGATCGCGAAGGTTGAGGAAATTAACCTCGAGTTGAATACGTTCAAGTTGAAGGGACCCGACGGTGTGGTCGAAGAATTCGTGGCTCGGAACCCGGACAACCTGAGGCGGGCTGAAGTGGGTGACCTGGTTGTGATTACAACGACCGAGGCTGTCGCGATTACCGTTGAGCGTCAGCCTGCTGAGTAGGCATCACTTATAAAAGTCAGGGAGATGGGCCCAAAAGGGCCCATTTTCTGTGCCGGGGGTATGGTCTTCGAATAAGCTAGCAGACGCTGCCCAGTGAAACTCGGATAGCTTCTCCGCTTACGCCGCTGGCTTCCTCGGCGGCGAGAAATGCGATCATCTCTGCTACCTCCTGTGGCGTTGCGACGCGACCGGGAGGATACAGCGCCGCGCGCTCTTGCCACACCTGCTCCGAGGTGATGCCCCGACTCTCTGCCTCGGCTTTTGCTGAGCGATCGGCCATTTCGGTCTTCACCCAGCCGGGCAGAACAGCGTTGGATGTTATCCCATGGGGGCCGGCATCCTGCGCGACCGAGCGCATCAGCCCCAGTAGTCCGCTCTTCGAGCTACTGTAGGCGCTCCCGGCGTATTCGGCGACCAGGCCGGCAGTCGAACTCGTGTAGACGATGCGACCGTAGCCGCGCTCGATCATTTGCGGTAAGACGAGTCTCGACAAGTGATAGGGACCGTCGAGATTGATCCGCATCATCTCGTCCCAGATCTCCGGGCCCTGCTCCCAGATAACACGCTCGTGCGCCGAACCGAGGCCGTGGTTGCAGATGAGAATCTCGATTGGGCCTAAACGCCGCTCGGCGTCCTCGACCGCCTTCGTGCAGCCCTCAACGGTTCCGAGGTCGGCCACCGCATAGTCGAGCCCCGTATCTGCCAGCTCCTGCTCACTCCGCGCGACGCACATGACGCGAGCGCCACGCGATGCCAGCGTTTCTGCAGTTGCTCGTCCTATACCCCGGCCCGCGCCTGTTACCAGGGCTACACGTCCTTCGACTCCCGCCATCTAGTTCTCCATTGTCTGGCTCGACATGTCGTGTCCGCCGTGGCCCGACTGGCCCTGGATACCGGTCAGTTTCATGACTGGCATCGCGATTGTTGCGAGGCCGAGAAGGACAATCAGTAGCCCGGCCCCCATGCGCTTGCCGCTCATGAACTGAGCAAGCTTTGACGCACTGACCCCGGTCGCAACCATCGCAGGCATTGTACCCAGACCAAACGCGATCATCACCAGTCCGCCGCCGGCCGGTTGAGCCGTCGTGGCTGCCAGCAACAACACACTGTAGACCAGTCCGCAGGGCAGCCAGCCCCAGATCAGCCCCAGGCCTAATGCCTGCGGAATCGTATTGACGGGTACCAGGCCTTGTGCCGCAGGCGCAATGCGTTTCCACAGGCGCGCGCCGGCATTTTCGAGGGGTGCAAGGATGCGCCAGCCAAAAGCGAGTTGCAGGCCGACGAAAACAATCAGCACGCCGCTCGCCAACCGGATTGGCGCCATCAGGGCGGGTATGGAGGCAACTGCGGACTTTCCCAGAACGGCAACGGCTGCACCAATGATCGCGTAGGTCAGGATGCGTCCGAGGTTATAGGCAATCGCTTTGGTAAATTGGGCGCGCAGCGACGCGACATTCGCGTTTACGGCAAACAGCCCGGAGATGCCGCCGCACATGCCGACGCAATGTGCGCTGCCCACGAATCCGGTAATGAATGATGCCGTCAGTACTGGCCAAAGCTCGTTCACGAGGTGTCTTCCTCATCCGGCTTGGAGTCGTCATCCATCACGATGCGCATGGCCGGCGTGTCGAGGTCGTCGAACTGACCGCTTCCTACCGCCCAGAAAAAGGCCCAGACGGCGCCAGCCAGCAAGAGCAGGGCGAGTGGAATCAGGACGTAGAGTATCGACATGGCTTATTCGAACCGGTTGAGGCGCAGGGCATTGAGTACGACGATCAGTGAACTGGCACTCATGCCGATGGCTGCTGCCCATGGCGGGACGTAGCCAGCTGCGGCAAGCGGTAATGCCAGCGCATTGTATACGATTGCCCACGCCAGGTTCTGGCGCACAATGCGCATGGTTTTGCGTGACATCTCGACGGCGGTCGTCAGGGGAGAAAGTGAGTCTCCGAGCATGATCACGTCGGCGCTCGTCTGCGCGAGCAGGGCACCATGCGCAGGAGCGATGGAAGTATCGGCGCCGGCGAGCACGGGCGCATCGTTTATGCCATCGCCGATCATTACGACCGTTTCGCCACGTTTCTGTGCCGCCTCGATGATTGCGAGCTTGTCCTCGGGTGTGCATTCGTAATGGACATCGTCGATAGCCAGTTGGGCAGCGACCGACTCAACGGCAACACGGTTGTCGCCGCTCACGAGTGCGGTAGTGATGCCGAGCTGCCGAACCGTGTCGAGTGTCTGGGCCGCATCGGGTCGCACCTCGTCCTCGAGTTCAAACCACGCGACGACGTTGCCGTCGACGCCAAGGAATGCATGCGTTGCCGTGCTGTCTTCAGCTGCAGCGCCCCCAACGAACGATGCATTGCCGAGACGCCACTCGCGGCCATCAATAATACCGCTGACGCCCTGGCCGACGAGGATTTCGTGCGACGCGACAGCGGGTAATTCATCGGGCAATGCAAATGCACGTGCCAGGGGATGGGTCGACGCGTGTTCAAGTGCGGCTGCAAGGACGCGGCAGTCTTTCTCGGTCCAGGTATTGTCAGTGACAAACACGGCAGTAATGCGTGGCATGCCCATGGTCAACGTACCTGTCTTGTCGAATACCGCGAGCGTCGCGCGCGAAAGCGCTTCGATTGCATTGCCGTTGGTTACGAGCAGGCGGAGCTGCGACAGACGGCTGCCGGCGGCGGCGAATGCCGCAGGAGTAGCCAGTGCCAGGGCGCACGGGCAGGTGACGACGAGGACGGATAAGGTGATCACAAACGCCCGATCAGGATCCGCGAAATACCAGAACGTCGCGACACCCGTCGCCACGACGAGCAAGGCAACGACAATGTAGCTCGCAATTTTGTCCGCCAAAGTGACAAACGCCGGTCGCGCATATCGAGCTCGTTCGCTCAGCCTGCTAATGGTGCCCAGTGTTGTATCGCTGCCTGTCGAGGTCACGCTCATTTCGATCATGCTGTCGAGGTTAACGCTGCCTGCAGAGAGTTCGTCACCCACGACTTTTGTCCGCGGCCTTGCTTCACCCGTGAGCAGTGCTTCATCGATACTGGTGGTGCCGGTCGCAAGAACGCCATCGGCCGGAATTGGTTCTCCTGCTCGGATCAGGACGCGATCGCCCCGGGTCAACTGACTGACGGGTACGACGACATGCGCCTCACCGTCGATGCGAGTCGCCGTGTTCGGCAGCAGGGACGACAGGGCTGCGCTGCGATCGATCGAACGATGTCGGGCTCGCATCTCGAGGAAGCGGCCGAGCGTCAGGAAAAACACGAACATCGTAACCGAGTCGAACCAGACGGCCTCGCCTCGGGTAAATGTTGCGTACACCGATGCGATGTACGCTGAACCTACTGCGATCGAAACCGGCAGGTCCATGCCAGGTTTGTGCGCAACCACGCCGCGCCACGCGCTTGTGAAGAACGGCCTGGCCGCATAGAAAACCACGGGAGTCGTGACGAAAAAACTGACGAGACGCAGGAAGTGCTGCATATCGGGGTCGATGCCCTGGAAATCCATCGAGTACAGTCCGACGGCGAACATCATGACCTGCATCATGCCGAGAGAGGCAACCAGCAGGCGCTTCAGGGCGGTGCGCTGCTCGGTAACCTCGGGACGGACCGTGCTCTCAGGCGACAAGGGTTGTGGTTGATAGCCGAGTTTCGTCAGTGTTGCGAGGTACCCTGACAGGCCTGCGTTGTCCGCGGGAAAGCGCAGGCGCAGGCGGTGCGTGATCGGATTGACCTCGGCGGACCTGACCCCGGGTTGCTTACCGAGAGTTGTTTCGATCAGCCAGCTGCAGGCCGAGCAGTACATGCCACCGACGTAGATTGTTGCCTCGCGCATGTCGTCGTGTGAGTCAGTGAACGCGTCCAGCATCTCGGGGCTGTCGAACCCCCCCCATTCGGCGGCTTCTTCAGGAGGGCGACCGACTCCCGGTTCGGGTGCGTCGCGCAGGTCATAGTAGCGAGTTAGTCCCGTATCGCGAATCAGTTCGGCAACGGCCTTGCAGCCCGGGCAACAAACGGGCCTTTGCTCTTCCTCGATCTGTACCGTGAGTTCGCAGCCTGTCGGGACTGGCAATGCGCAGTGAAAACAGGTCTTGTGGTTCTTATCGTCCGTCATCGCCGCCAACGCCACCAGGGCGCAGCATCAGGCTGGTCTCGCCCTGCCATTCGGCAGACACACGCCACTCATCACCGGATTTCAGGACCACATAGAAGCGTTCGTCGGGAACCGTTACCAGATGACCCACCCAGACAGGATTGCCGGACTCGTCGGGCATGGCCTTGTTAAGGGTAAGCAACCGATCGCGATCGGCGAAGGCCGGATGGGAAAGTTCGAACTCGAGCGTCGCTGGTATCTCTTTGAGGTCACCAGAGCGAATGACCACCGACACGACACCGGTGTCCGGCTCGATTTCGACAAGGGCAGCGAGGTTCATTTCGGATGCAAGGCGCTCGGCTGAAATCCGGCGGTCCGCCGCATTTCTGACGCCGTCCTTGGATTTCACGACCAGGGAGTCCGTGGTTTGCATCGCAATCCATACCGTGGTCAACCCGGCCACGACTGCCGACGCGGGCAGGGCGATGATAAACCACGGCCAGAACTGCCGGTACCAGGGCTTGGTGTCTTCGCGATCCATGTTGTGACTCAGGGCGTCGGGCCGAGGAAGCGACTGTCTTCAATGACGGATACGCCCTCGTCATCGACTGCCGTAATACTGAAATGGATCGTCATAATGCCATAGGCGTCGTCACGGTGGGCGCGCACCCGAACGGGCAGCGACAGGACGCCACCCCCGTCAACGTTGACCACCTCGCCTACGCCGTCCAGCGTAATTCCGTCGACACCTTCGACACCGAGGCTGAAGCTTCTGGGGCGCTCATCCTGGTTGATGATCTTGAGCGTATAAATATTTTCGATCATGTCATCCGGCAACTCGCGATACAGCGTATTGCGGTCACGAATGACATCGAGAATGACCGGGGTGCGTGTCGCCATCGATACAATGAGCCCGGTGGTAAGCATCAACAACAGGGCAGCGTAGACGAACATGCGGGGCCGCAGGACATGCGTCTGCTTGTTCTGCATCGCATTCTCGGTCGTGTAACGAACCAGCCCTCGCGGGTAGTCCATTTTGTCCATGATCGAGTCGCAGGCATCGATACAGGCAGCACAGGCAATACACTCGTATTGGAGCCCTTCGCGAATATCAATTCCTGTCGGGCAAACCTGCACGCAGAGCTGGCAGTCGATGCAGTCGCCAAGACCTGCCTCACGAGGGTCGACGGAGCGTTTGCGCCCGCCACGCGGTTCACCCCGTTCCTCGTCGTAGGAAATGATCAGTGTGTCCTTGTCGAACATCGCACTTTGGAAGCGCGCATAGGGGCACATGTACTTGCAGACCTGCTCGCGCATGTAGCCTGCGTTGCCGTAGGTGGCGAAGCCGTAGAAGATGCCCCAGAACAGCGTCCATCCGCCGACGTTGAGCGCTATCAGGTCGGTGCCCAGTTCCCGAATCGGTGTGAAGTAACCGACGAACGTAAATCCCGTCCACATCGAAAAGGTGATCCACAGGATTTGCTTCGAGCTTTTCCGCCGCAGCTTGTTCCACGACCATGGCGCCTTGTCGAGCTTGATGCGTTGCGCACGTTTGCCCTCGGTCCACTGCTCCATCCAGATGAAGACTTCGGTCCACACGGTTTGCGGACAGGCAAAGCCACAAAAGAGGCGTCCGGCAAGGGCGGTGAAGAAGAACAGCGCGAACGCCGCAATCATCAGCAGCATTGCAAGATACGGGAAATCCTGCGGCCACAACGTCAATCCAAGCAGATGGAATTTGCGTGCCGGAAGATCGAACAACACCGCCTGGCGCTCGTCCCAGTTGAGCCAGGGGATGGAATAGAACAGGCCCAGTAACACTATGGTTGCCAGGCTACTGAGCTTGTCAAAGCGTCCGCTAATTTCTCGCGGATAGATTTTCTCGGCGCTCACATACATCGAAGCGCCTTGCGGCTTATTCATTGCTCTCGGTGCTTTGCGTCCCGCTTCGGTGCGGTACGGACCAGGAAAGCCGTGACGCCCGAACACAGGGCGCACAGAATCCAGAAAAAGAAGAACCCGGCCGCGTATCCAGCATCGCGGCCGATTTGGAGGTCTTCGTCGAATATGCCAGACAGGTCAACCGGGTCGAACATCGCGAAGAACACCATGGTGCCTATGGCGGCCGAGAGGAATGAAATCCACACGACCGTAAATACCGCTTGCTTATCGCGGCTCCATTGTTTCGCTCCGCGGTATTCTTCGCTTATCACTCTCTAAGGTCCGCTCTCTACAGTCCGCTACTGCGACAGGCTATAGACATACGCCGCGAGAATCTTGGTGCGATTCTCGCC
>JBFFOS010000041.1:0-19580 GCA_041574375.1 Woeseiaceae bacterium | reverse complement strand
GAAAGTGCGGGGCAGAGCGTGTTTCACATTCACCTGCACGTTATGGGCGGCAGGTCGATGGGATGGCCGCCTTGGCCGTTGGGCTGAGCTGCCTAAAACCGGCCTTCTGACAGCTTTTCTGTCAGGTTCACGATACGTTTATAACTTTCGTAGCGACGTGCACTGATAGCGCCCGTCTCGCAGCGGTCCTTGACAGCGCAGCCCGGCTCTCGCAGATGCCGGCAGTTCGCGAAGCGGCATTCCTGTGCTGCCTCGCGGATTTCCCGAAAGCCTTGTGACGCAACGGCCGATGACTCGAGTGCCGGCGCGTAGTCGCGAACGCCGGGCGAATCGATGATTACCCCCCCATCTGGAAGCGAAATCATTGCGGAATTCACGGTCGTGTGTCGGCCTTCGCGTGACTTGTCTGATATTTGCGAGGTCTTTTGCAGTTCGTCGCCAACGAGACTGTTGATGATGCTCGATTTACCGACACCGGACTGCCCGACAATAATTGCACAGTGACTGCGCAAAAGGTTTCGAACGCCTTCGATGCCGTTGCCTGACTCCGCGCTGCAGGTCACGACGTCGTAGCCGATTGCCTCGTATGTGCCCAGTTCATCAGCTGGCAGGTCCTGTCCCAAGTCGATCTTGTTGAAGACGATACCGGCATCGATACCCATGAGTTCGGCGGCGCATAAGTAGCGGTCAACAATAAACCAGTCAGCTTTTGGCTCAAATGCGGCAACAACGATCAAGTAGTCGAGGTTAGCTGCAAGGACCTCGACCTGACCACGCATATTGGGTCGTGTCAGTTCGTTGCGGCGCTTCGCTATTTTCGTAATCAACCAGTCGGATTCGTTTTCGATCGGCTCCGCATCGACATGGTCGCCACACACTGGCCTGAGCCGTTTTCCCTTGATACGTGCATCGACTTCAACCGCGTCCGCGAGGCGAATACGCATGCGTCGGCTGTACGTGGCGATGACCGTGGCGTGTTTCATGGCGGAAGTATAGACTGCGTGAACCATGACGACATCACCAAACGACCGCCTTACAAACCTGATCTGGATTGATCTCGAAATGACGGGTCTCTGTACACAGACCGATTCAATTATCGAAATTGCGACTATTGTGACTGATAAACACCTGAACGAGTTGGCTGAAGGCCCGGTCCTGGCGATTCATCAGTCACCGGAAACCATGGGCGGGATGGATGATTGGAATACGCGCCAGCATGGGGACTCCGGGCTCACCGCCCGCGTTCTCGAGAGCGAGATTGATGCCAGTGATGCGGAAATTGCCACCCTGGCGTTTCTGATGGAGTGGGTAGACGAGGGCGCCTCACCGATGTGTGGCAACAGCATCTGCCAGGATCGGCGTTTTCTTGCTCGAGAGATGCCGCAGCTCGAAGCGTATTTCCATTATCGCAACCTGGACGTGAGCACGCTGAAAATTCTTGCTCAGCAATGGGCGCCAGGTGTCGCCAGGGGTTTTTCCAAGGAATCTGCGCATCTGGCATTGTCTGATATCCGTGACTCAATCGAAGAGCTAACCTGGTACCGCGACAATCTGTTCGATGCGGATGTGCTGGAGCTTGCCGACAACAATGGCTGAGAAGCCGTTTGCGGAATTCGCCGATCGTAACGCGGCGCCGATTCTCGAAATCCTGCAGCGCGAGTTTCGCGATCGATCGCGTGTGCTCGAAATCGGATCCGGCACGGGCCAGCATGCCGTGACGTTTGCGAGACCATTGAGTCATCTCTACTGGCAAACAAGCGACCTGGATGAAAATCACGCTGGCATACGCGCGTGGGCGGAATTTGCGGGACTCGATAATCTCGGAGCACCGCTGTCATTGGATGTTCGCACAGCGAACGTCGACGAAAATGCTTTCGATGCAGGGTTTTCCTCAAACACCGCACATATCATGAGTATCGACGCGGTCGAAAAGATGTTCAGCTTGCTTGGCAAGGCATTGCGTCACGGAGGAGTATTCTGCCTGTACGGTCCGTTTAAGCGGAATGGGGATTTCAATACACAAAGCAACGCGGATTTCGATGCCAGCCTGCGCCAGCGCGACCCGGCCATGGGAGTACGCGACATCGAACGCCTTGATGAGTTCGCGTCCGCAGCGGGGATGCACCGACAGCGTTTGTATGCGTTGCCTGCAAATAATAACGTGGCGGTTTGGCAAAGAGGAGGGCCGTCGTGACGACACACAGGGGTGGTTGCCATTGCGGCCGAGTGCGTTTCGAAGTTAACGCGCCAGCGCACATCGAGGCAACGGACTGTAATTGCAGCATTTGCAGCAAGAGCGGTTTCCTGCATTTGTTCGTGAGCCGGGACGAATTTCGTCTGCTGCAGGGAGAGGACTCGCTGACGACGTACACGTTCAATACCGGGGTGGCAAAACACTTTTTTTGCCGTCACTGTGGCGTGAAGTCGTATTACATACCGCGCTCACACCCTGATGGCATCAGCGTCAACGTTCGCTGTCTCGACGCCGATACCGTTGCCGCGGTCAATGTCACTGCTTTCGATGGCCGCAACTGGGAGCAGAATGTCTCCAAACTGTCTCGGATAAGCGACTGATTTAACACACTATTAGCTGGCAGGATCGCTGGCGTTGCCTTATAGTTGCCGCATTATGAAAACACTAATTGCTTTCGCAGCCTCCGTCGGGCTGTTGCTTGTCTCAACCGCGTCGGCGGAAACGGCATGGGTAACCGACCAGTTTGAAATCACTCTGCGCTCGGGTCCGAGTACGAGTAATGCCATACAGCTCATGGTAGGCAGCGGTACGGCTCTCGAAGTTCTGGAGCGCGACGCAGACACTGGCTATACGCATGTAAGAACGCAGGGCGGCACGGAAGGTTGGGTGTTGACCCGGTACCTGATGAATGAAGCCAGCGCGCGCGAACAACTTCAAAGACTGACCGGCCAGCTGACGAATGCGACTTCGCGTGGCAGCTCCCTGAATTCACAGCTGGCAGCGATCAAGGGTGAGCATGACGCCGCGAAGCAGCAGATTGCAACGCTGGAGCGCGAGAAGGCGGCGGTTGAGAAAGAGCTTGCCGACCTCAAGCGCACTGCGGCAAACGTCCTGTCGATCAACGACCAGAACGAGTCCCTCATGGAGCAGCTGGCAGCTGCGCAGATCCGTGCAGATTCACTGGAGCAGGAAAACCGTCAGCTTAGCAGCCAGACAACCCGCTACTGGTTCATGTCAGGCGGGCTGGTGCTGCTCGTGGGGATTATTCTGGGTATCTGGTTGCCCCGTATTCGCTGGCAGCGGCGCTCTCGTTACGACCGCTTCTAGGCCGGGGCAGATCTGTGCCCTGAGCACACCAGCATCGGGGCCCTACGGCGATACTCTGATCAAACCTTCTCGCCCGCCAGGAACATCCACGTCTCGACGACGGTATCGGGATTAAGCGACATGCTCTCTATTCCCTGGTCCAGCAGCCAGCGCGCAAGGTCCGGATGATCTGACGGCCCCTGGCCGCAGATACCGACGTATTTGTTCTGAGCCTTGCATGCCGAAATCGTCAATGCGAGCAGTGCCTTGACGGCATCGTCGCGCTCGTCGAAGCAGTCGGCGACGAGTGCCGAGTCGCGGTCCAGTCCCAGCGCAAGCTGGGTCATGTCATTCGAACCGATCGACATACCGTCGAAATGCTCCAGGTACTGCTCGGCGAGCAGGGCATTGGTGGGCAATTCAGACATCATGATGACCTTAAGGTCCTTCTTGCCGCGCTCGAGTCCATTTTCTGCCATCAGGTCGATGACCTGTTTTGCCTGCTTCACGGTCCGAACAAACGGGATCATGATCTGCACATTGGTGAGTCCCATGTCTTCGCGCACCCGGCGCAGCGCACGACACTCGAGTTCGAAGCAGGGGCGGAAGCTCTCCGATACGTAGCGTGCCGCGCCGCGGAAACCAATCATCGGGTTCTCCTCGTTTGGCTCGTATCGTTCGCCACCGATAAGATTTGCGTATTCGTTCGACTTGAAATCCGACATCCGGACGATAACGGGTTCGGGCGCAAACGCGGCGGCTATCGTTGCAACACCCTCGGTAAGTTTGTCGACAAAAAATTCGACTGGATCCGCGTACCCCGACATCTGCTCATCGATCGCGGCTTTCACATCGCTGTCCTGTTGATCGTATTCGAGCAAAGCCTGTGGATGCACGCCGATCATGCGATTGATAATGAACTCGAGTCGAGCGAGACCGACACCGTGATTCGGGATGCTGGCAAAGTCAAAAGCACGATCGGGGTTGCCGACGTTCATCATGATCTTGACGGGTATTTCGGGCAGCGAATCGAGTTCAATGTTCGTTTCTTCAAAGTCCAGTCGGCCTTTGTACACATAACCCTCGTCGCCTTCGGCACAACTGACGGTCACGTCAACACCGTCGTGGATTTCGTCAGTCGCAGTGCCGCAACCGACAACCGCAGGGATGCCGAGTTCGCGAGCAATTATCGCTGCATGGCAGGTGCGGCCACCGCGATTAGTCACGATGGCGGCCGCACGCTTCATGACCGGCTCCCAGTCGGGGTCCGTCATGTCGGATACGAGAACGTCGCCTTCATGCACGCGGCTCATCTCCGCAACCGAGCGAATCACCTTGGCCGTACCGGTGCCGATTTTCTGGCCGATGCTGCGGCCGGAAATAATAACTTCGCCAGAATCCTTCAGCTTGAATCTCTGGATAGATCGTCCCGTTCGGCTTTGTACTGTCTCCGGACGCGCCTGCAGGATGTACAGCTTGCCATCGTTGCCGTCCTTGCCCCATTCGATATCCATCGGACGCTGGTAGTGGTTTTCGATGGTCACGGCCATCCTGGCGAGTTCGATGATGTCCTGATCCGTTATCGAGAAAGAATGGCTGTCGGATTCCTCGACATCGACCGTGGTCACGGTCTTGCCGGGTGCGGCATTGTCGCTGTAGATCATCTTGATGGCTTTGCTGCCCAGATTCTTGCGCAGAATCGGATGGTCGCCCTTCGCCAGGGCGGGTTTGTATACGTAGAATTCGTCCGGGTTTACAGCGCCCTGCACGACTGTTTCGCCGAGGCCCCATGACGATGTGATGAATACTGCATCGCGAAAACCGGACTCGGTATCGAGCGTGAACACGACACCGGATGCACCGAGGTCACTGCGAACCATCGTTTGAATGCCGGCGGAGAGGGCAACCTCGCTATGCGCAAACCCCTGGTGCACGCGATACGCAATGGCCCGGTCGTTGAACAGCGAGGCAAAGACATGGTGCATGGCTTCAATCACGTTCTCCAGGCCGCACACATTCAAAAAAGTCTCTTGCTGGCCCGCAAATGACGCGTCAGGAAGATCCTCAGCGGTCGCTGACGAACGTACGGCAACGGAAATGTCCTTTCCGTCGCTCATTTCTTTCCAGGCGGACGTGACTTCCTGCATGAGGTCATCGGGGAGCGGCGTCTCGAGTATCCACCTGCGAATCGCGGAGCCGGCGCTTGTCAGCGCATCGATATTGTCGACGTCCAGGTCATCCAGCAGGGCATTGATGCGTTTATCGAGGCCCGCTGTGCCGAGAAATGCCCGATAGGCGGCGGCCGTTGTGGCGAATCCTCCCGGGACAGTCACGCCCAGATTCGAGAGGTTGCTGATCATTTCACCGAGTGATGCGTTCTTCCCACCGACGGTATCAACGTCGTTCATACCAAGTTCTGCGAACTTGATGACATAAGGTTTCAAGACAGACTCCCTTGTGTTCCCGAGCAGGAAATGGACAATCCTACCGATGAGTGAGCGCGCAGTATTTTTTATTTCGGATCAGACCGGCGTAACGGCTGAGACTCTTGGACATAGTTTGATCACGCAATTTGCCGGGCAGAACTTTCGCCAAGTGACTTTGCCATTTATAGATACCGATGACAAGGCGCGCGCTGCAGTGCGAACAATCGACGCAGCGGCGAAGAACGACGAGCTTAGGCCGATAATTTTTTCCACGATGGTACAACCCGATCTGCGTGAGATCGTGAGGTGCTCAGTCGGCTTGTATCTCGACCTGTTCGATGAATTCCTGGATCCGCTCGCTGACGAACTTGGCGCTCAGCCGAATTACGAACCGGGGCGAGCGCACGGACTTAGTGATATCGACGCCTACATGAAACGTATCGAAGCGACGAATTTCGCACTCGCCAACGACGATGGCGGAATCAGTCGTAATTACGATGTAGCCGATGTAATTCTGGTTGGTGTATCGCGCTCGGGAAAGACACCGACATGCCTGTACCTGGCGCTCCAGTACGGCGTTTATGCAGCGAATTATCCGATCACCGATGAAGAACTCGAAAGCGGAACGTTGCCGGATTTTCTCCTGGAACAAAAACACAAATTGTTTGGATTGACCATTGCACCGGAGCGACTTCGGGAGATACGAAAGGAACGTCGGCCGATGGGCCGTTATTCGTCGGCACAACAGGTACGATTTGAGTTGCGCGAGGCGGACAAGATATTTCGTCGTTACGATATTCCAAACGTAAATACGACGAGCTTCTCGATTGAGGAGATATCAAGCAGAATTCTCGATAGTACCGGTGTTGAGCGCAGAGTTCGACCCTGATATCGCGCGCTCGTGCTGCTATATTGGCTGCATGTTGCTCGATTCACACCTTGTACCTGAAACCATCGCCAAGCCCCGGAGTTTTGTCGGGCTGATGGCGCTGTATGAGAGCAACTTCCTGCGTCTGTTGCGCCTGATACCCGAAGTTGACCGCCTGGATGGCTGCTTTCGTTCAAGGGTAGCCGGGGAATGCGATCTGCACGTCGAGATTCTGGAACGCTGCAGGTACACCGTTACGCTGTCGTTGACCTATCACCTGGAGACCGATGACGGCCTCCTGATTGACCCTGACATGACCGTTCGTGTCTATCTAGACGGGCAACTTGCCGAAGTGATGGCGATTGGTAAGCGGCAGCGCCATGCGGCCCTGCGCCAACTGGTGCGAGAGCACCGCAAAGAGCTGGACAGGCGTTGGCGCCGCAACATTGTGCTTAATAAATGGCTCGATTACCTCTGCGAGCAGGGGCACCTCATTCTCGAGCGTTAAGCCGCAATAGTCCGAGAATGTCGGCGAGTGCCGAAAATGTCGATTCAGTCAGAGTTTCCATAAGAGAACACTGCGATCATTACGTTCAATGCCGCGCGCAACCTGTGTGTGTCCGGTATGGATTGTGAGACGAGGTATCCAGTGGCCAGCCTGACAGGATTATTCAAACCGGAACCCGAAGAGGACCACAGCGACGATAAGCTCGTGGATCTGTTCCGCAATCGTGTCGAGCTCAAGAAGGCGTTTGCGGCCCTGCGTAATGAGAAGTATGAGTTGCAGGACCGTGTCAAAGAACATCGTGGCTCGATCGAGCGCGTTGAACAAAAGCTTCAACATCTGGAATCCCTGTTACTGGATCCGGAGTGGGTGCACAACGTCGCCGTTTTCTACCAGCTACGCCGGCTGGCGGCTCATTGCAGGGCGAAGGTGGCACGCTTTGCGGAAGAGCTCAAACAACAGCGCGAGCAACGCCAGCATGCCAAGCTGATGGCAGAATGGAGCAAGCAATGTCAGATCGAGGCAGACGACGTTAAGGCTCGTATCGGCGAGCATCGAATGCGCCTGCAGCTTCTCGAAGACCAGCTGCAGGCAGAGCAACACCAGCTCTCGACAATGGGTGGTATCAGCAAGATGTTTCGCGCTCGCCCGCAGGAAGAAGCGATCGAGCAGATTGAGGCATCGATCAACGCAGCACAGGCGAAAGAGCAGAGCCTCCTGCAGGAATTGGCGCGGATCGAGGAGCTCGAACCCCCACCGACTGAGGGGCTCGACATAGCGACCAAGCGCTCGATTAACTTCATGGTGCTCGCATTCGCCCAGCAGCTCTACCTGCAATACGAAGAGGATAATCTCGCTGTCCTGTCAAAAGAGTCGATTGAGAAGAGCGTGGGCGCGGTTAACTACGGTGGAAAGTCCGACTGTGACGAGCTACTCGAGGTACTGGCGAGGCGCAGAGAAGGCGTGGAAAAGGCCGAAGAGTCAGCCGAGATTCTGAAGAAGCGTGCCCGGCTGATCGCAGAACATGCGGTGTTCCCTAACGATGATGCCGCGGTACCGGTGCCGGGTACGGTGGCGACGATGTTCGATATTGACGAGACTGGCGCCGTACGTCAGTCAGACGTCAACCTTCTCGGAGAGAACTACTTCGGTGTTGCGAAAGCATTGAGCCGCTAGGCTCAGATGTCCTTACGGTACATCTGCCGCTTGAAGGGCACGGGATGGCCGTCAGTCATACGGGGACCGCTTACCAGTTCCCGAGTAGTGGACTCTTCCAGATCGGTAACGTCTTCTTCTTCGACGCGTGAATTTCCTTCTGAATCGGCGAATACTTCACGAACGGTCGCTTCAACACGTGGCTTGAGCAGATGATCTTTCGCCAAAACACCCGCTTCGCTGGACGCCAAATTAGCCAAATCCGATGCATCCATATCGTGACTGACCTGCCGGGGTATCAGCTCGTATTCGGTGATCTCGAGCGTGGCGCTGTGACTATCTTCGCGGAGGATTTCGAGGTCCGAGGCGGCGAGGGCCGGCGCGGCATGCCATGCACCCAGCAGGAAGAGCACGGCGCTTGCAGTGATCGTGTTGTGCGTCGACGCTGTTTGTCGCGGTGCCATGGCTTACCCCCTTAATGCGATTGCTCGTGGCAATTGCGGCGGTGTTATAGTCGAGTATAACACCGCGAAGCGGTCGGTCAAGTCAGTGTATCGACCGTTTCAGATCAGGGATTGGCCTGTGCTGCCTGTGGTGGCTTTGTCGCAATTTCACGCATGGTGGCCAGGTCAGTGACGATACCGGCAGCCTGCTCCAACAGGATATCCGGGAAATCTTCAGGCTCGATATCATCGAGGCTTTCGACCGGCTCGAGGTTCAATGCCAAACGGCGCTGGTTCTCGCGATCCAGTCGGCGCTGAAGCTCCTGTTCGTGTTTTGAGCGACGTTTCTCTTTGCTTAGCGACACTGTCTTCTCGGCCGTCAGTGCTTCAGCAGCTTCGATCAGGTCGACCTGGAACTGGAAATTCGGGTCGTTTTTCGCGCGCTCGGCATGGGACACGGTGAGTGACTCAATTGTGCTGTCGAGCGGCTTACCGGCTCGAAAGCGCGTTGTTGCAACTGTGTCCCAGGGCAGGGCACTGTCACGCACGCTTTCCCCGATGAGTTCGGCATTGATGTGCGACGGTAACGCGATATCCGGATTTACACCGCGGTGCTGCGTGCTCTCGCCCGTTACGCGGTAGTACTTTCCAATCGTCAGTGTCAACTGGCCGAAGCCTTTGTCATCGTCGCTGCGCAGGTATTGATCCAGCGAATACAGGTTCTGGACAGTGCCTTTCCCGAAGGTCTGTTGCCCGATTATTACGCCTCTCGCATAGTCCTGGATGGCCGCTGCAAAAATCTCCGAGGCGGACGCGCTATAGCGGTCGACGAGCACAGCGAGCGGCCCGTTATATGCCACTCTCGCCACAGGGTCCGGATCATCCAGCCGGCTAATGCGGCCATTGGAATTCCTGAGCTGTACGACCGGCCCATTGTCGATGAACAGGCCGGACAGCGCCGTTGCCTCGGTAAGGTGGCCGCCACCATTGCCGCGCAGGTCGATGACCAGACCGTCGATGCCTTCTTTTTCGAGCTCAGCAATGAGGCGCTTTACGTCTTTGGTTGTACTTGTATAGTTTTTGTCGCCGTTGCTCAGCGCTTGATAGTCGCGGTAGAAGCTTGGTACTTCGATCACGCCAATCGACCACTCTCGTCCATCGCGAGGCACGGTAACGATCTCGCTCTTTGCCGCCTGTTCCTCGAGCTTGACCTGTCCGCGAGTCAGATCTATGTATTTTTTGGGACTGCCCGGCAGAGAGTTGGCAGGAATGATTTCGAGGCGGACAACGGAGTCGGCAGGTCCCCGGATCAGGTCAACCACATCGTCGAGACGCCAACCAATGACATCAACGACTTCGGCCTCGGCGCCCTGACCGACGCCTGTGATGCGGTCTTCCGGTTGCAGGGAGCCGTCGATGGCCGCGGGACCGCCGGGAATGATGCCCGCAATCTTGACGTATTCATCTTCTGTCTGCAGCGACGCGCCGATGCCGAAATACGACAGGCTCATCTGCATGCGGTATTCCTCGGCGTTGCGCGGAGACAAGTAGCTGGAATGCGGGTCGAGGGCGTGCACGAATGAATTCATGAAACGTTCGAACACGTCTTCATTTTTGGTTTGGTTAAGACGCCGCAGGTAGCCTTCGTAACGCTTCGTCAGGACCTCCTGGATTTTTTCCCAGGGTTCATCTTCGATCGCGAGATTCAGGGCATCGTTCTTTACACGCTTGCGCCATATTTCATCGAGCTCCGCCGAAGACTGAGCCCATGGTTCTTCCGAGCGGTCGAACTGATACGTCTCGTCGATCGAAAAGTCCGGTTCAGTCTCAAGCAGGGAAAGGGCATATTGCAGGCGTTCCCGCATGCGCGTCTGGTACACCGCGTGCATCTCGAAAACCGGGTCCAGAGGCTTGCTCTTGACGATGTCATCAAGCTCATACCGGTAAGTTTCGAAGTACTCTATATCGCCTTTCAGCAGGAACATGCGATTGCGGTCCAGCGACTCGATGTAGAGATCCAGGACTTCTGAGGACAACGCGTCATCAACCGCCACATGGTTGTAATGCGATTTCTTCACGAACTGTGTTACGAGTTCGCCAATGTTTTCGTGTCGCTGTTCGGGATGGAGAAAGCTCTGCGGGTCGAGCGCTGTAGTGGTGCTCAGGGCCGGCCATGCAAGGATGGCGAGTCCCAAACCCGTGAACCACTTGAGATGGCGAATTCCGTATTTCGTCAAAACGTTCTCCAAAATTGCCGAAAAAGTTTCGGCATTGCCTGCAATTGGGCTAGGCTAGTGTTCCTGCGTCCTTGGATCAAGGGCAGATTAGTCATAATTCACCAATGATTTGCGGCCCTTATGAACCGATTCGGAAATTAATTCATGCGTCCATTGTCTGCCGTCACGCTGATTATCCTCGGATCGTGTTTCGCGATCACCTTCAGCCTGACTGCTGTCATCATTGTCGTCCTTGTCCTCGGCGACGAGTATCCGCGACTGCAGCACGAGTTTGAACCGTTGCTCAAAAGCCTGCTCGTCTTTCTCGGTATGACCACAATCGCGGCAGCAAGTTTCTATACGCTGGCAAAAAATCACGCCGCGCGCTACTGGGCACAGGCTGCCATGTGGCTTGCTTTGGTCGGTGTAGGCCTTTATTACTGGCCCTGAAATTGCGCCTAGCGCAGCACGCGGCTGCGACGACCACGTCGCCGGTGCATGCGATCCTGGAGTTCTTTGCGCCTGGCGTCCAGCCAGCTTGCGCGGCTCGACTTGTTGCCATCTTTCTCCATGCGCTCACGGTATTCACGAAAATCCTGGTAAGCCTCGACTTCGTGTTTCAGTTCGCGCACGACAAGCTCGATCATGATGGCATCGTCGAGAAATCCAAGCCCGGGAATACTGTCGGGAATCAGGTCTTCTGGCTCGGCAAAGTACGCGAGCGCGCTAAGCACCCTGGTTGCGTCCTTGTGTGGCAATCGCCATTCGACGTCTGAGAGCATCTGGATCATGAGCCGCAGTCGCTCCAGGCGTTCCAGGATAAAACCAGGCGCATTTGAATTGGGAGCATCGGTGAGAAGTTCTTCGGCCGCCGCGACGATATCCTCGGGCGCCATGCGGCGGGCAGCCTTCCGGGACTCATCCATGATGAGTCTGAAATGCCTCAGATCGTCGTCGTCAAGTTCGAAAGATATACGCATAGTCACATGCGAATACTAATGCAAGCGGTCCCAAGAATACACGTGACAGAGGGGCACGCGTCCTATTTGCCGAAGCGTCGGTCCCAGTTCTTGGAGCGGTCAAAGCCGCCTGTGTTGTAGGGATCGAGGCCGGTTTCTTCGCCAGAATCGACGAGCGAGTCGTCGAGTATCTTCAGGGTCTCGTGGGTTCCCGTGTCCTCTCGCAGTAACTTGTTGCGAATAAGAACATTCTTGCCCGGGCCATTGCTCTCGATCGTGCTGGTCAGCTCAGGGTCGGCGTCGACGAATTCGGCGGCAGGGCGAGGCGCCTGTTGCTTCTTGACCTTGGGGGCTGGCGCCACATAGCTTCCGGTCTTGTGCAGACCCGACGCTGGTGTCGGTTTGTCCGCAGAGACGCGCGCTTTGAACCAGTTTGTGAGTTTCTCCAGCATCTTTGTGACCGCGACAGGGTAAATCCAAAGTTAAGTTAAGAGCACTACCTCGAAGAATGCACCAAGATTACTGGATTTTCTATGAACCGCGCGCATACCGTAAGTCGACATGTCAAAATTGTGAGACGGGTCACATTTTTCCTGCTGCGCGCCAGCCAAAAACGATTAATCGCAGGCATTGCCAGACCAACCAGGGCGACAGAACCAGGAACCATGCCACCGGGTTACCAGAGCGAATCTTGCCGCTCAACGTGCTGAAGAAGTCCCAATATCCGGCCCCGTCATAAGCACCAAACACCGCATTTCCGACGAACCAGATACAGACAGGCAAGAGGACCAGGCCGACAAAGAGGAGGCCCGAAAACAGTGCGACTTCTTTTTTGAACAAGGTAGACAGAGTGGACGGTTTTTCGCTCACGATACGGCGCCTTTACGATAGGGCCGCTATCCTTGCCTAGCTGCCAGTTCAGGTCAAGCCTTGTCGCGGCCGGGACGGCTGCGACGACGATATACGATTAATCCGAGTTGGATACAAGCGGCCGAGAACAGCAAGTAGTGCGGCAAGACCCAAAACCAGTCGCTGATGTACATGGTCGCCAGAAATGCCGCACAACCGGCGGTGAAATAGAAGTATGGGAGTAGGTTGTACAGCAGCTTCGGCAGCCAGACCTTTCTGGTCATGAAACTTCCTGCGCCCCGTCTGATCTCTTGCGCGTCGCCGAGGGAAGTTGGTTTTCCTGCGGTCGTGCTGGACATCGTCCGGTCTCACTTCCTTGTGTCGGACGCAAACTTTAGACCACTTGGAAAGAAAAGGGCGTGACTACGCTCACATTTCAAGTATCGCGTTTGGGTCGCTCTTCATAGCGGAAGTGGACGTTGCCAATCGTGACGATGTCGCCGTTTTTCAGGAAATGCTCCGTAATTCGTTTTGAATTGACAAAAACCCCGTTTCTGCTTCCCCAGTCGATGACGCGCGTTGCATCGCCGTCGGCCTGCACCACAGCGTGACGACGACTGATGTAGGTCGCGTTGAGATGGATATCGTTGTCCATGGTCCTGCCAATGGTCAGTCGATCTTTGAACAACGGGAAGCGCAGCAATTTGTTTCCGACCTTGCCGAGCAGCACGCGTGTGACACGCTCGTTCGTTCTGTTGGCGGGTACCGGGGTGTCATCAACTTCGTCGAACTGTTCCGAAATTCGTTCGTCGATATCGGAAATGACGTCGCCAATTTCGCCGATCGAATCGATTCGTTCCGACTTGCGAGCGAGTTCGGCGAGCAGCACGTTTATCGCATCACTTCGAGCTTCGAGCCTTTCTTCAAAGTTCTTTGCAATTCGCCGCGCTCTGACGAGTTCTTTCTCCAGTTCATCGATACGGACTCGCGACTTCTCGTCGTTATCGCACAGCATCCGTTCCAGTTCTTTCTTGAATCCGCGGGTGTCGACCAGGTCGGAGGCGAGCTGGCTGTTGAGTTCCTCGCTTTGCACAACCGTATCCTGCGCTTCTCCAAGTTCGAATCGCAGCAGCCGTATCTCTTCGGCATGCTTGTCCGCGATGCTGGCAAGCTCTCTGTCGAGCGCATCCTTGTCCTCTTTCTCAACAGCCAGTTCCGCAGTAAGTTGCTCCCCGTACTTGTGGGACCGCTGCACCGACGCTTCCAGGTGCGCGTTCTCGCGCTCGAGTTTGTCATGCGAAGCCAGCAGATCCTGCAGTTTACGCCGCAAGGAGTCGGCGTAGGCCTCGGTTCGCAGCAGACGATTCTGGCTGAATGGCTCGTCATCCTGCGTTGAGGATGATGGGGGCGGCTTCGGGATGGAACGGGCTGCCTTGCGCATACTCCCGATTTTTTCCTCTTGCCGTGCGGCGGCTGCAAGGTAACGCGCTTCTTGTTCCTGAAGCTCGAACTTCAGTGATTCAATTTCTGCTTCGCGGGAGTCGAGTAACGCGTTCTTTAGCCCCAGACATTCGCGGAGTTCGTTCAGCTCAGTTGTGAGTGTGACGGTGACCTCTTCGCGAGCCTGGATCTCTGCCTGGAGGCCCAGCCACCTGGCGCGAAGTTGCTCAATGCCGTACTGGAGCTTGCCAATAGTCTGCGCATCATCACCGACTTTTCTCCCGAGGTCGCTGGTGTGCTCGTCGGATTCCAGTGGCTCTTCGACGCTCGACAGATGATCCTGGCGAAATGTGATCGCCTCGAGTTCGGCCGTTGGATCTTCGTCGGAGACTAATTCATTGATGTTGTTTTTGTTATTAGCCATCACAAGAGTCTATCACGCACTGACCGCCGCTCAATCGGGCGGTGCGAGATAATTTGTTGCTTAAGTTAAATGAACCTAGTCGCAGGAAACGGTTCGGCCCGCGGCCCAGTCTCGCATCGCATCGATGCGCTCGGCCATGACGACAGACAACGGTCGAGTTTCCTCGATTTCCGCGCGGACGTGGGCCGTTGCCAAAGGCTCGCGCTTGGCGTGCGCGGCGTACAGTGACGAAACGACTGCCTGTTCTATCTCGGCGCCTGAAAACCCCGAGGACACGCGCGTCAAAGCATCGAGATCAAAGTTCGTGAGGGGCTGGTCACGTTTTGTCAGGTGGATGGAAAGGATAGAACGACGGACATCGTCAGTGGGCAGGTCGACAAAGAAGATCTCGTCGAACCGTCCTTTACGAACGAGTTCGGGCGGCAGAGTGCTGATGTCATTGGCTGTGGCCACGACGAAGACCCGGCTCCTGCGTTCGGCCATCCAAGTGAGAAAAGACCCGAGCACTCGTTGGCTCGTTCCCGTTTCACCGCCTCGGCCGGCAATCCCTTTCTCAATTTCGTCGATCCAGAGCACGCAGGGCGACATCACGTCCGCGGTTTTCAGGGACTCGCGCAGCTTGCGTTCTGTCTCACCGTGGTACTTGTCGTAGATCGTTCCAAAGTCGAGGCGCAGGAGCGGGACACCAAAGATACCGGCTGTTGCCTTTGCAGCAAGACTCTTGCCACAGCCCTGGACGCCCAATAGCAGAATGCCCTTGGGACTATCGAGATGTGCCGCGCTTTCCTCGCCGCGGAAGACGGGTCGGCGCTGCTGCAGCCATTTCTTGAGGCGCGCCAATCCACCGACATCACTAAACCGGGCCGTGTCATACTCGAAATGCAATGCGCCACCGCGATTGAGGAGGTCGTATTTTGCCTGCATTACGCCCGGCAGATCGCTGTGTGTGATGGCGCCATCCATGTAGATGGCATTGCGTGCCAGGCGCTCGGTATCCGACCAGGTCAGGCCCGCGAGATTCTGAATCAGCAGTTCATGTGCCTTGGTATCGACCTTGACCCGATGTCCGGGATGTTCTTTTGCATAGTCTCTCGCCGCGTTCCTGATGATGCGAGCGCGCTCTTGTTCAGATGGCAGGGCCATGTCAAAGCGTGCGCAGTAGCTCTCGAGTTCCTGCGGCATTTTTACTTCGTGACTGATAAACACGATTTGGCGGTGCACTTCCCTGGCGCGAATACAGATGTCCTTGAGCAGGCGAACATGCACGGGGTCTTCTAGAAACGGATGGAAGTCGAGTAGCACGTAAACCCCCGGTTTTGATACGGCGCGAATGTGCTTCAGGACGTCGGTCGGTTCCGAGTTGATGGTCTGCGGTTCCAGCGCGATATCGAAGCGTTGCAGGCCATCTGTTATGGTCCAGCGGAACAGTGGGGTGTACGAGTCACTCATGCGCGATATCGCGATCGCTTGCAACATCTCCAGCATTCGCTGTTCATCCTGCGATTCGATAACGACGATGGGCGTGCGTGATCGCAGAATGAGTTCAAGGTCGTGGCGTTCGTCCATGCGTTTGTTCAGATCTTCTGGAGGCCTGCCACGATAGTACGGCAGCCGGGCAGCTTATCGATGTGAAGTGCGTCAGGGGACGAGCCAGTGGTTGTCTCCACTGCAGCGACGAGCGTTGCCAGGTCAACTGTCTGGCCCGCCAGGAGCGGCAACAGCGCATCGAGCGTCTGGCTGCTCTCTGTTTTCTCCGAAATTTCCCGGTCCAGTTTCCGGAATATGGTCACCGCTAACGCCGTCGTAGCTCCTGTTGATGTCTTGTCACACAGTGTCGTTGCTTGTTGCGACCAGTCAGCCTGCTGTTTGAAAGCGATGTCTGCACGGCGTCGGGTTATAGCCCTGCCGCGGCGCAATAGTTCGATGCTGTAGTACTCGGCGAGGCCCTCGGCAATCCAGTCGAACCCCTTCTGAGGCCTGATTCCGAGCGCTGTATGCATTACTTCATGCAGTAACGGGCTGGTTGCGTTCTCGCTGATGAGTGGGCGATCGGCATGCAGGAAGAACGACGAGGGTGCTGACAGACCGCCACGCCACATTGGGTCACCCGCACTGACGATGGTTAGTCGTGGCAACGACTCGGGCAGGATCAGACTAAGTTCCGGCAAAGTCCAGTTGAGCAATGCCAGCATTTCCATGCGACGGACGTCGTGTCCCTCTGGAGCGGCGACCGCGACCCTGGTACCACCGATATTCTCGCGGCGAACACCCAACCTGCCCATTGCCAGCCACCCGGCTGGCTGATCGAAGCGTCGGACGGGTCGGTCGACGACGATCGGTAGTACCCTTGCCGAGTATTCCGAGATAGCAGACCAGCCGGCGGGCATGTCGAACGCAAGTGTCGTCCGTGAAACGGCACCTTTGCGAGTTCTCGCCCGGGCACGAGGAATGACGTCCTCCGCGCGGAAAATGCCCCAGTCGGCAGTCAGGAGCGCGTCAAAGCGACCGCCTTCCCGTTGCTCGAGGACCACGGCTTGCCACTCCAGCATGCCGCCATTGGGAGGTGGCGACCAGTAGGCACGACCCGCCTGAAGGCGGACTTCGCCATCACCCTCGATATTGGTGACATTCGGCGGTATCGCAAACGAAAGCTCGCGCAAGAGTCGTGGTGGCTGCCGCAGATTCATCGAAACCCGGACAGTCGCAGCAGCCGGGTCGGGCTCGAGTGTGTAGTGGACGCTATACTCGTCGCTGTTCGCGCGGTCGGCCGACTCCGAATTCGGAACGCCGCATGCCGCGAGCAGCAGCATAAACGCCGGCAGAAGCCGGCGAAAATGTTTATCTGTGCGAGCTGAGAAGCAGTTCATACCGAATTAAGGTCTCGTGACGTAGGCTGCAGGGCAATGACGATCAAAGTGATGCAGATGATAACGCAGCCGCGCCGCATAAATCGGAGTTTTGCCTTAGCAATCACCGTGTTGGGTCTGGCCGCCTGTGGCTCCAACCCACCGGACAGAGCGGCCGGTCCGCGTGCTTCCGCCGGTGACAGGGCCGCAAGCGTTGCGCTTAACCAGGTGGGTGAACCTTACCGCTATGGAGGCAACTCCCCAGGCGGCTTCGATTGCAGCGGTCTTGTACAGTATTCATATTCGCGAGCAGGCTACAGCGTTCCACGTACGACGGGACAGCTCTGGTCCGTCGCAGAAACCGTCGACCGCCATCAGCTGCGCGCCGGCGACGTGTTGTTCTTCAGTATCGAGGGGAAGATGTCTCACGTGGGCCTGTACGTCGGTGAGCAGCGCTTTGTGCATGCACCTCAGTCCGGTCGATCGGTTTCAGTCGAGTCGCTGCAAGCGCCGTTTTACAGGAGGGCGTTTGTCCGGGCAGGCCGGCTCTACTGACGAATTACTGGACGATAAATGCGCGCAGTTGCTGTGCGAGGCCTTTGCAGGCCCTTGTTTGCGTACGCGCAATCAACGGGATTGGTACGACGAGCGCGGGCAGAAACGAGGTGCCGCTGACGTCCGCTGTGACGGTACCGGCTGATTCATGGTCAGAGAGATCCCATATCGACGCATCATAGTCGGCATCGTTTTGCCACCATGCGAAGCCGAAGCAGCCGCCGCCGCCAGGCCCGGCAGCACAAGACAGGCTGCCACCCTCAGCGACACGCTCCGTGTCACCATCCAGCCAGACAATGTAGCGGACGCGCATATCCTTGATGGCTTCGGCGACGCCGGGGCGTTTCATGAGCGCGGGCAATCCCTTGGTATCCGCAGGCGCGGTTCTTGGCTCGAACCAGGGGAATAATTGGTCGACAAATTCCTGGTGTGGCACAACGTTCAGTCCCTTGGAGCCCGACTGAAGGGATCTTTCGATACAGGTGATGTAGTCAGCCTCGGTCTCGTTTCCCTGGTGATAGCTCTTCGCCATGATGACGATCGATTCACCATCATTCAGCCCGGTCGTCGTTTCCCGGTCGTCTTCGACATGTGAGGTAACACATCCCGCCATGCACAGTGCGGCACCGGCAATCAGAATCTTACTCAGCTGCATCGTCGATTCCTCCAATGGCAAATATGCCGATTACGCTTTCCGGCTCCCGACTTACCGGGCTTGCCGCGGCATCGGCCTGCATTTCGTCTGGCTCGACTTCAGATGGCGTAATGGGGCCATCGGCGAGCTGGCGAATTTTCGTGGCCTTTTCCATCTGCATTATAATAAGCGCAGCCGCATCGCGCATTGCCAGCACCGCGGCGCGGCGCAACGAGTCCGATCCGCCTATGCCTTCTTTCTCACTCTTGCCGTAAGCGCTGACTGTCCAGCTGGAAGCGCGATTACCAACGCTGTCGAAAATGGCCATTCGGTACCGAATCCAGACCGCAAACGCTTGCGACTGGCTCTGGCTTGGCACCGAAAACTCGAATCCTTCGATAGTGGGTTCGATCAGGGCGTCGAATTGATAGTCACGCGGGTCGTCATCCGGCCCCAGAATGACCATCGAATGAAACATGTGCCCAAAGAGCTGGGCGAAAAACGAGGCATTGGAGCGCCCGAGATCTATAGTCCACGTGTCCTTGCCGAGCACCTCCTCGACATGCACGAAATGCTCGAATTCCGCCGGCATCCGGACCGCTACGTCGACCGGGATTTTTTCCATACGCGGCTTCGGAATCGTCGGCATCTCCATGGTGACGGTGGAGGCGCAGCCCGCCAGAAGAATTCCGGCAAGACTGAATAGCGAAGCAAGGCGTAATCTATCGATCAAGAAGGTCGGTTCCGCGCGAATTCCAAGGATTGCCTAGTTGAGAGCGATTCTGCGGTACAGAGTTCCCGAAAATGCGCTATTGCCAGGCGCGATCAACTTTAGTAGTACGGTCACGGCAGTGCAATCAATAATTTTGGACGCGTTCAATGGCAAGACCCAAGGTGCTGGTGTTCCAGCATGTACCCTACGAGCCGCTCGGTACGCTCGATCCCCTGTTGAAAGACGCGGGATTTCGGATTCGCTACGT
>JBFFOS010000040.1:0-19656 GCA_041574375.1 Woeseiaceae bacterium | reverse complement strand
CAATGCTAGTCGGACGTGACGCGACGAAGGTCAGGTCAACGGCCGAGACGTTGATCGTCGGAACACGCATCGAGAAGCCGTCCAGCTTGCCGTTGAGTTCCGGCAGGACCAGGCCAACAGCCTTGGCCGCACCCGTGCTTGTCGGAATCTGCGACATCGTACCGGAACGCGCGCGGCGCAAATCCTTGTGGTACACGTCCGTGAGTACCTGGTCGTTCGTGTAAGCATGAATCGTCGTCATGATGCCGTGCTCGACACCGATGGCGTCATGAAGCGGCTTGACCAGCGGCGCAAGACAGTTCGTCGTACAAGAGGCATTCGAAATGATGTTGTGGTCCGCCGTTATGTCACCATCGTTTACGCCGTAAACAAACGTGCCATCGATATCCGCACCACCCGGGGCCGAAATCACGACTTTCTTGGCTCCACCGGCGATGTGTTTGCCTGCCGTCTCGGCCGTACGAAACAGGCCCGTGCATTCGAATACAACATCAACGCCAAGCTCGCCCCACGGCAATTTTGCGGGGTCACGTTCCGCGAATACCTTGATGCGGTCGCCGTTGACGATGATATCGCCACCATCAACTTCGACCGTGCCGGCGAACTTGCCATGCGCGGTGTCGTAGCGCGTCAGGTGCGCGTTTGTCTCAGCGTCGCCGAGATCATTGAGCGCTACGACATCGAATTCGTCGGTGCGGCCGTACTCATGGATGGCGCGCACGATGTTGCGCCCAATGCGGCCGTAGCCGTTAATACCAATCTTAATTGCCATTTCTTTACTACTCCTTTATCAATTCAGTAGGTCTTTCACGACCGCGACGACGTTGTCTGTCGTGAAGCCGAAGTGTTCAAAAAGCTCGTTTGCGGGCGCGGATTCGCCGAAGCGATCCAGGCCGATAACACGCCCGTGCGTGCCAACATAGCGCCACCAACCCTCGGTAACACCCGCTTCGATAGCGACTCGCGCGGTTACCGCCGCCGGCAGCACAGACTCGCGGTAGTCCGCATCCTGTGCATCGAATACATCGGTGCACGGCATCGAAACAACACACGCCTTGATTCCGTCCGCCGCAAGCGCGTCTGCCGCACCCATCGCCAGCTCAACTTCCGAGCCTGTCGCAATCAGCAGGGTGTCGGGCGCACCGTCACAGTCCTTCAATATGTAACCACCCCGCGCGATGTCGGCGATCTGGTCGGTCGTTCGCTCCTGGTGCGACAGGCCCTGACGAGTCAGTACCAGGCTTGTCGGCCCGGTTTCGTTCTCGATAGCATGCTTCCAGGCGACGGCGGTCTCAACCGCGTCACAGGGGCGCCATACGCTCATGTTAGGCATCAGGCGCAATGAGGCCGTGTGCTCGACGGGCTGGTGCGTGGGTCCATCTTCGCCGAGTCCGATGGAATCGTGGGTGTATACGAGGATGTTCTGCAGTTTCATCAACGCCGCCATGCGGAGCGCATTACGCGAGTAGTCCGAGAACGTCAGAAAGGTACCCGAATAGGGGATAAAGCCACCATGCAGACGCAAACCATTGCAGATCGCCGTCATGCCGAATTCGCGTACGCCGAACCAGACATAGTTGCCCCTGGCATCGTCGCCTGAAACCGGCGTCGACGTGGCGTGCTTGGTGAGATTGGAACCGGTCAGGTCAGCAGAACCACCCGCCATTTCCGGCAGGAATGGCGCAAATGCGTTAAGTGCTCGCAGAGACGCCTGGCGCGTTGCCAACTTGGCGCCCTCGGCATCGATTTCTGCGATGGCCTTGTCTGCGTGCTTGCACCATCCGTGAGGTCGTTTGCCGGCCATGCGGCGGGCGAACTCGGCAGCGAGTTCCGGATACTCGGCGTTGTAAGCGCCGAATGCCTCGTTCCAGCTCGACTCCGCGGCGGCTCCGCGCTCTGTTGCGTCCCAGGCTGCCGCAATATCAGCCGGGATGTCGAACGGCGCCGACTCCCAGCCGAGTTCCTTGCGCGCCGCCGCTATTTCTTCGTCACCGAGCGGTGCGCCGTGTGTCGATGCCGTGCCCTGCTTGTTCGGTGCACCAAAGCCGATGACCGTCTTGCAGCAGATTATCGTCGGACGCTCCGTCTCGGCGGCGGCCTGGTCAATGGCCGCGGCAATGGCAACAGCATTGTGTCCGTCAACGTTATCGATGACGTGCCAGCCGTAAGCCTCGAAGCGTCTGGCTGTATCGTCCGTGAACCAGCCGTCGACCTCGCCGTCGATCGAGATATTGTTATCGTCATACAGGCAAATGAGCTTGCCGAGCTTGAGCGTGCCGGCAAGCGAGCATGCCTCGTGCGAAATGCCTTCCATCAGGCAGCCGTCACCCAGGAAAACCCAGGTCTTGTGATCAACGATATCGTGGCCCGGCCGGTTGAACTCCGCGGCCAGCATCTTCTCTGCCATCGCCATGCCGACCGCGTTGGTGATGCCTTGGCCCAGCGGGCCCGTGGTCGTTTCGACCGGACCGCCCGATTCGAATTCAGGATGGCCCGCCGTCCTGTAGCCCAACTGCCGGAAATTTCTGAGTTGATCGATCGAAAACTCTTCGTAGCCCGTCAGGTGCAGCAGGCTGTACAGAAGCATCGACGCGTGACCGTTCGAAAGCACGAAGCGATCGCGGTCGGCCCACCGCGGATTTGCGGGATTGTGTTTGACGTAATCTCGCCAGAGGACCTCGGCTATATCGGCCATGCCCATCGGGGCACCAGGGTGCCCGGAGTTGGCAGCCTGCACGGCATCCATGCTCAGGGCTCTGATCGCATTCGCCAGATCGCGCCGGGCGAGTTTGCCGGCGTTAGCAGCTTGTTGTGACATTGAACCTGTCTTTGGCCTGACGGCCTTCTTGTGAGGAGATGTTCGCTTTCGCGAATCGGGCATTTTCCCTGTTATGGAGTGCCGCATCAAGGGTACAATGCGCCACCGCGAAACGAAGGAACACGCCAAATCATGAGTGATGCTTTTTTATTCACCTCGGAATCTGTGTCCGAGGGTCATCCTGACAAAATTTCCGATCAGATCTCCGATGCGATTCTCGACGCGATCATCGCCGAGGACACAAGAGCCCGCGTGGCTGTCGAAACCATGGTCAAGACCGGCGTCGCCATCGTGGCGGGTGAGGTCACGACATCGGCCTGGGTCGATATCGAGGACATCGTACGGAGTACCGTGCTCGAGATCGGTTACAACAGCTCGTCCATGGGATTTGACGGTGCATCGTGTTCCGTCCTCAGCGCCATCGGGAAGCAGTCCCGGGACATCGCCATGGGCGTCGATCGTGAATCCGCCGAAAAACAGGGTGCTGGCGACCAGGGCCTGATGTTTGGCTATGCAACGAATGAAACAGATGTTCTGATGCCCGCGCCGATCACGTTTTCCCACCGGCTCGTCAAACGTCAGTCCGAAGTCCGCAAGAACGGCACGCTGCCCTACCTGCGCCCGGACGCGAAAAGCCAGGTCACCTTCGTCTACGAAAACAATAAGCCGGTTGCCATCGACGCGATCGTCGTTTCATCGCAGCATGATCCCGAGATTTCCATGAAAGACCTGCGAGAAGGCGTCATGGAAGAGATCATCAAGCCCATTATTCCGGCCGAGCTCGTCAGTGCGAAGACGAAATACCATATCAACCCGACGGGCCGTTTCGAGATTGGCGGACCGATGGGTGACTGCGGCCTGACGGGGCGGAAAATCATTGTCGATACCTACGGTGGCTCCGCCCGCCATGGTGGTGGCGCTTTCTCCGGCAAGGACCCGTCCAAAGTCGACCGTTCCGCAGCCTATGCTGCTCGTTACGTTGCCAAGAATATCGTGGCAGCTGGCCTCGCCGACCGTTGCGAAATCCAGGTCTCCTACGCCATCGGCGTGGCCGAGCCGACATCCATCTCGGTTCGCACATTCGGCACCGGGAAACTTTCTGATACAAAATTGACGGAACTGATCCGCGAACACTTCGATCTGACGCCCTATGGCATTCTGACGATGCTCGATTTGATCAAGCCGATCTACAAACAGACCGCTGCTTACGGACACTTCGGTCGGGAAGATATCGACCTGAGCTGGGAGCGCACCGACAAAGCCGAAGCACTCAAGGCCGCCGTTTAAT
Source organism: Woeseiaceae bacterium (assembly GCA_041574375.1). Classification (GTDB taxonomy): domain Bacteria; phylum Pseudomonadota; class Gammaproteobacteria; order Steroidobacterales; family Woeseiaceae; genus UBA1847. The sequence continues at coordinate 15,550 of JBFFOS010000040.1, read as the reverse complement.
GGGGTGTCGCACACCATAATACGTACGTTAGGGTGTCCAATATCCGCTGATCCGGACGAAGCAGGGTGTCCGGTACCTTAAATTAGGAGAAATACTTATGAGCAGCGAACCCGTTGCCATCCAGAACAATGACTACAAAGTCGCCGACATAGCGCTCGCCGACTGGGGCCGGAAGGAAATTGCCATCGCCGAGACGGAGATGCCCGGACTCATGGGACTCCGCAAGGAATACAAGGGCCAGAAGCCGCTCGACGGCGTGCGCCTGACCGGTTGTCTGCATATGACGATCCAGACGGCTGTGCTCATCGAGACCCTGAAAGAACTCGGCGCCGACATTCGCTGGTCCTCCTGCAATATCTTTTCGACGCAGGACCACGCCGCCGCGGCCATCGCCGCCGCCGGCATCCCCGTTTTCGCTTGGAAAGGCGAGACCGAGGACGAGTACTGGTGGTGCGTGGAGCAGACCATCAACGGTCCTGACGGCTGGCAGCCCAACATGATTCTCGATGACGGCGGCGACCTGACCCTGATTCTCCATGAGAAGTACCCCGAGATCATGAAGAACGTCAAAGGCCTGTCGGAAGAGACGACCACTGGCGTGAAACGCCTGTATGACATGATGGCCGACAACTCCCTGATGTGTCCCGCCTTCAACGTCAACGACTCGGTCACCAAATCGAAATTCGATAATCTCTATGGGTGTCGCGAGTCACTGGTTGACGGTATCAAGCGCGCCACCGACGTCATGGTGGCCGGCAAGGTTGCAGTCATCTGCGGCTACGGCGACGTTGGCAAGGGCTGTGCACAATCCCTTAAAGGCCTCGGTGCAACGGTCTGGGTGACGGAAGTCGATCCAATCTGCGCCCTGCAGGCCGCAATGGAAGGCTATCGCGTCGTCGATTTCGACGATGTCTGCGACAAAGTCGACATCGTTGTGACGGCGACAGGCAACTATCATGTTGTGACCGGCCCGCAGATGGAACGCATGCGCGATCAGGCAATCGTCTGCAATATTGGCCATTTCGACAACGAAATCGATGTCGCCTACCTCAAGAAGTACGAGTGGGAGAACATCAAGCCGCAGGTCGACCACATCATCTTCCCGGACGGCAAGCGCATCATCCTGCTGGCCGAAGGCCGCCTCGTGAACCTCGGCTGTGCCACGGGCCATCCGAGCTTCGTGATGTCAAGCTCGTTCACGAACCAGGTTCTGGCCCAGATCGAACTCTGGCAGAACGGCGAGAACTACGAGAAGAAGGTTTACGTTCTGCCCAAGCACCTCGACGAGAAAGTGGCACGTTTGCACCTCGATCGCATAGGTGCCAAGGTCACGGTACTCACCGACGAGCAGGCAAAGTACATCGGCGTCGATAAAAACGGGCCGTACAAGCCAGAATATTATCGTTACTAGGAATCCTGTCTATTCAAACGACCGCGGAAGGTAACAACGGCATAATTCGGGTTCTGCAACTGACTGACCCGCACTTATTTGCCGACCCGGACGGTGAACTGCGTGGCACCAATACACAGGCGTCGCTCGCTCGTGTGCTCGCTCATTACCAGGCATCGGAGTGGCCTGCCGATCGCGTCATTATGACCGGGGACCTTATCCAGGACGACTCCGCGGAAGCGTATGAACGCTTTCGCGATCTCTTGCTGCCGCTCGATCTTCGCATTCATTGCATACCCGGTAATCACGACATTCGCGACCTGATGCGCGCCGTCTGCTGCCGGCCGCCTTTTTCCTATTGTGCATACGAGGAATTGCGTGGCTGGCTGATCGTTGGTATCGACAGCTGCATCAGGGGACACGCAGGGGGCGAGGTTTCGAACGACGAACTGGATCGGTTGTCGGAGACCGTGAGCCGGAGCTCCGCGAAGCATGTCATGGTCTGCCTGCATCATCCTCCGGTTCCCGTGGGCAGTAAGTGGCTGGACTCCGTCGGCCTCAGAAACGGCGATCAAGTACTGGATCGGCTACGGTCACTAAACCGTGTGCGACTCGCAACGTTCGGCCACATCCACCAGGAGTACGATACCGAGCACGACGGCGTGCGTATTATCGGCACACCGTCCACTTGCCGGCAGTTCGCGCCGGGTAGTGAGAAATTTGCCGTCGATGACAATCCACCCGCTTACAGGAGGATCACGCTCAGCGCCGACGGCAGCGTGGATACTGAAGTCGTCTGGGTCGGCGAATGAATCGCGTGGCCAGCAGTCTGCTCCTGTGCGTGCTCGCGTTTGCGGCCTGGGGCGACGACGGCAGCCACCCCGTCACCCTGTGGCGAGCTGACGGAGCATCCAACTCCGTCTACATACTCGGCTCGATACACATGCTGCGTGAGGAAGATCATCCGCTTCCGCGAATTATCGACGAGGTGTATGCCGATGCGGAGATCATCGTCATGGAGCTGGACATGGATGACCTGGATCCGGCCTATACACAGGCGGCGTTCAATCGTGCCGGCGTCATGTCAGATGGCACGACGCTACAGGACCTGATGGGCGACGCCGCGTACGCGGAAGCCGAGAAAGCGGCCGCTGTTGTCGACATTCCTCTCGAAATGCTCGCGCAGAGTGAACCGTGGCTGGCAGCAATAACTGTCGAACTCATGATGTTGTATCGCATTGGCTTCAACCCATTGCTCGGTATCGAAATGACAATGACGACACGCGCAGCGCAAGACGGCAAACCCATCGAGGGTCTCGAGACCGTTGACGAGCAGTTGTCTTTTCTGGATGGGCTGCCGCTCGAGGCGCAGCGCGAGATGCTGCTGCAGACGCTTGCCGAGGGCGCAGCGCTGAGCGAGTCCATCGACGAATTGATTGACGCATGGCGTTATGGCGATACGACAACACTGGAAGAAGGTCTACTCAGCTCTATCGGGGAACAGTCGGTACTCAGCGATGCCCTGGTGACCAATCGCAACCGCCGATGGGCTGAGACCATTGCGACATGGCTTGACGATGATCGGGACTACCTGGTCGTGGTTGGCGCCCTGCACCTCGTCGGGGATGAAGGTGTCCCGAACCTGCTTGCGAACAAAGGTATCGGTATTCACCAGTTGAGAGAACAAGCGGGACTCCGGTAGCATCCGTCCTTCATCAGGAGGAACACCATGAGTCTTTTCACCGATGCGCAACGGGTAATCCCCGGCGGCGTAAATTCCCCGGTTCGTGCGTTCGCCAGTGTTGGCGGTGAACCCGTTTTTTTCAAGAGCGCAAAAGGTGCGCGTTTCCAGGCAGAGGATGGCCGGGAGTTTCTTGACTACGTTGGCTCATGGGGACCGATGATCCTTGGCCACGCGCACCCTGACGTAATCGAAGCCGTCGTTGCAACGGCACGAAGCGGACTCAGCTTCGGTGCGCCGTGCGTGCTCGAAACACAGATCGCCGAAAAAATCTGTTCGATGTTGCCGTCAGTCGATAAAGTCCGCATGGTCAGCTCGGGCACGGAAGCAACAATGAGTGCGATCCGCCTTGCCCGAGGCCACACCGGGCGCGACAAGATCATAAAGTTTGAAGGCTGCTACCACGGCCATTCCGACTCACTGCTGATTAAAGCGGGTTCGGGCGCACTTACGCTGGGCGTTCCGAGTTCGCCCGGTGTCCCCGCCGGTCTGGCCGAGCACACAGTCACCCTCTCCTACAACGACATCGATGCTGTCAAAAAGGCGTTCGCCGAAATCGGAGACCAGATCGCATGCGTTATCGTCGAACCGATTGCCGGTAACATGAACATGGTTCCGCCCGTGCATGGTTTCCACGAAACCCTGCGCGAGGAATGCACAAACGCTGGCGCGTTGCTGATTTTTGACGAAGTCATGACCGGCTTCCGCGTGGCGAAAGGCTGTGCGCAGTCCATCTTCGGCGTCACGCCTGACATTACGACACTCGGCAAAGTCATCGGCGGCGGTATGCCCGCTGCAGCCTACGGCGGTCGGGCGGACGTCATGGCCAGCATTGCACCGGATGGCCCTGTTTACCAGGCTGGAACATTGTCGGGCAATCCAGTGGCAATGGCGGCCGGTCTCAAGACGCTCGAACTGATCGACGACGATGAGTTCTGGACATCACTTACTGCAAAGACCCGCAAACTCGTGGACGGCATCGCTGCGGCCGCGGGTGATGCCAATATCCCAATATCGGTTGAGTGCGAAGGTGGTATGTTCGGCCTGGTCTTCACCGATGCCGGTCCCGTTCGTTCCTACGCACAGGTTGCGGCAGCCGACGTCGATCGATTCACGAAGTTCTTTCACGGCATGCTGGCTGCCGGCATCTATCTGGCGCCGTCTGCTTTCGAAGCCGGCTTCGTGTCTGCGGCGCACAGCGACGACGATCTTGTCGAGACCATCGCCGCTGCAGCCAAGGTTTTCAAAACCCTTTAGAAACCCGCGGTACGGTCGACAGGATGGCGGGTCAATAGGGCAAAGGACACCCTATTTATGCAGAACTTCGTCGATGCGCCCCAGGAATGCTGAGACGTCATTGCTCTCCAGGAACGCCTGCTTTTGCTCGAGATCGATGGGCAGGATCTCTGCGAAACGGTACGCGATCCAGGCGGCATCATTAAGCCGAAACTCGAGGTTCTCGTAGAGTCTCCCCAGGTCATTCATGACACTTTCGAGTATCGGCGGGAGGGACTGATACTGATCGGGAACCTCCGATAGTGGCGCATCAGGCAGCAATTCGACGTCGCCAACATTGAGTCCGTCATCTTGCCGCTCGGCCGTCAGCAATCGAAAACGCTGGGTACCCATTGCGGTTATTCCCAGTATTCCGTCACTGCCCTGGTACCAGTCGACGACTTTTGCGAGCGTGCCGATGTTGTAGGTCGTTGCCGGCCCCACCTCGTTCCCCTCACGAATCAATAGCACTCCGAATGGACTGTCGCTCTTCATGCAGCGGCTGATCATATCCAGGTAACGCGGCTCGAACACGCGCAGCGGCAAGGGCCCGCCCGGAAACAGGACGGTATTCAGCGGGAAAAGCGGTATCTGCATGTCATGGAAAAGTATAGTCCACGCGGAGTGCGTCCACAGGCCCAAATTCAATCCGGCTAAAAAAAAATCCCCGCACAAGGCGGGGATAATCTTGGGATGCGCATCAATGCGCTGGGGAAGAAACAGATTGACTAACTTTTATCCCGTCGCTATTTCTCAGAGCCAGGCATGGTTAGTCGCCAACTACGAAGTAACATCGGAAAAGCCGGTCCCGGGTTGTTTCGAGATGTATCGAATCGCGAGCACCTCTCCTTTATTCCGTCGGCTCGGGTTATCATGAAGGCATGTCAAAAGTTCTCTTGATTGATGATGACCGCAAGCACTCCGACTTGATGCAGGCGTACTTCAAGCGCTTCGGTATCAATCTGGTGTGTGCGTATGACGCGGAAGAGGGTTTCAAGAAGCTGGCCCGCGAAGAGCCCGACCTGTTATTGCTCGACGTCATGCTGCCCGGCAAGGACGGCTTCGAGATTTGCCGCGAGGTTCGCAAGACCAGCAATATTCCCATCATCATGCTCACAGCCCGCGGGGACGTAATCGATCGTGTCTCGGGGCTTGAACTGGGTGCGGATGACTATATTGGCAAACCGTTCGAGCCGCGTGAACTCGTTGCCCGCGTGCAGGCAACGCTGCGCCGCTCGGAGCTCGCAGGCCCGACCGTCGGAGAACTCAATTTTGAAGGCTTGTCTATCGATATCGAGGCAAGGTCTGTTCGCGTCGATGACAAGCCCGTGGAATTGACGTCGATGGAGTACGAGCTGCTGTTGATACTGGCTCGCAGGCAGGGGCGCAAGCTTTCCAGAGACGACATTCTCAGCGAACTCCGAGGCATTGACGCGGCAATCCTGACGAGGTCTGTCGACATCATGATCAGTCGGCTGCGGCAGAAACTCGGCGATTCAGTCAAGCCACCACGGTTTATCCAGACTATCTGGGGTCGAGGCTACTCGTTTGTGGGCATACCACTGACTGATGATTAAGCGACTTTCGCGTTCTCTATCATTTCGCCTGCTGTTGATTTTCTTGCTTCTGGGCAGCCTGTTCGTATTTGGCACTTACAAGGCCATCCAGCGTTTCTACAACAGCGACCAGATACGTGGGTTGGTCAGCGGACACCTGTCACTGCACGTTAGCTATGTGCGCGAAGATATCGGCGTGCCGCCAGATATAGAGCGCGCAATCGCCATCACGGAAAAGGTTCCGGTAGACATACGCATCCTCGGCCCCGATGTTGACTGGGCGTCGGATCCCGCGTTTCCCCGGCTCGAGCAGCTCGCATTTGCGTCGAGCCCAGCGTTCAGTGATGAACCGGGCGCCTGGGCTGATGAATTACGGGGTGTCGATTTCGCCAGCCTCGATAGTCACAATTTCCTGCGCATGCGCCAGGGCGGTTACGACATTGTCGTGTCAACGCCGAGAATTTCGGATGTATCCGACGGGCCGCCACTTGTGCCGCTCGTACTGGGTATGGGCTTGTCATTGCTTCTGTTGGCGTACGCCGCCGTCACCTGGCTGTTTCGACCCATCCGGGCGATTCGCGAGGGCGCGGAACATATCGGCCGAGGTAACTTTAACCATCGCATCGCGAACATCCGTGGCGATCAACTCGGCGATCTGGCAACGGATATAAACAGGCTGGCAGGTGACGTCGAGAGCATGCTGGACGCGAAACGCGCGCTGCTGCTCGGCATAAGCCACGAACTGCGTACACCGCTCTCCAGAATGCGGCTGGGACTCGAGTTCTTCGACGACCAGGAAAACGTCGAAAGTCTCAAAGCCGAAATCATCGAGATGGAAAAAATAGTTGCCTCGCTACTGGAGGCCGAACGTCTGAACGTTCGCCACTCGCAGTTAACCCGCACCAACGTGGTCATCGGCGAACTCATCAAGGAGTTGCTCGATGATTTCTTTGCGCGGGACATGGACCGCATCAGCGTGAGCCTTCCGGACGAACCAATCACGGCCTATATCGACGAAGCACGCGTCACCCTGTTGCTAAAGAACCTGATCGGCAATGCGTTGCGCTACACGAAACCGGAAGACGGCCTGGTCGAGCTCGCGGTCTCGGCGACAAGCGATGAGCTTGTAATGACCGTGACGGATCACGGACCGGGTTTACCTGAAGACCAAGTGGCTCGTCTGGGTGAGCCGTTCTACCGAAGCGATGCATCCCGCGCGCGTGAGTCCGGTGGCACCGGCCTCGGCTTGTACCTTGCTACACTGGTCGCCAATGCGCATGAAGGCTCCCTGTGCCTGCTCGATACCAATAATCAGGGCGCAAGCTTCGAGGTTCGCATCCCCTTGATCAAGCCATAGGCCTCGAGCGCTCGTTGCCGAGCGACGCCGTGATCAACAATCGGCGCCGGATACTCGGTCTCCCCTTTGCCGGACAGCTCCGGAATCCAGCGCCGCACATAGCGGCCGTGTGGATCGAACTTCTTGCCCTGTAATGTGGGATTGAATATTCGAAAGTACGGCGCTGCATCCGTTCCGCATCCCGCAACCCATTGCCAGCTGGCCGAGTTGTTGGCCAGGTCCGCGTCAACCAGGGTATCGAGAAACCAGGCCGCCCCGGCTTGCCACGGTACAAGAAGGTCCTTGACCAGGAATGAAGCAACAATCATGCGAACACGGTTATGCATCCAGCCGGTATGCCAGAGCTGGCGCATACCCGCGTCTACAATCGGATAGCCGGTCATTCCGCGTTGCCAGGCACGCAGCTGCGATTCAGTGCCTGACCAAGGAAAACGCCCGAATTCGGGGCGCAGCGGCTCGTCCGGCATCGTTGGAAAGTGATACAGCATATAAGTGCTGAAGTCGCGCCAGTACAACTGGCGGCGCAGTGATGCAGTTCCGGGTGTAGAGCGCCCCTGCAACTCCAGCTGATGAAGACTGTGCCAGACCTGGCGAATACTCACTTCACCAAAATGCAGGTAGGGTGACAAGCGTGATGTGGCGTCCAGGTCGGGCCTGTCGCGGCTCCTATCGTAATCGCGCGCGATTTCTTCGATGTCATCAATACGGCGCAGGCCATGCGACTCGCCCGGCTCCCAGGTATCACGCAGTCCCTGCGCCCAGTCAGGCTCTGCCGGCAGCAGATTGAGGCCGGACAGCGACAGCGAGTCAAGCGAGTGGCTGGCGAGACCGACCTTGTCAGGAACGGGTTGCGGAGGCGGCGGGTCGCCAACGGCAACAGAAGATTTCCAGAATGGCGTAAATATGCGGTATGGCGTCCCGCTACCCGTCATCACGCGCTCAGGATGATTTAGCAGGCTGTCATCGAATGCGTGAATATCAAGGCGTGCCTGCAGGCACGCGTCCACGTCAGCTTCCTGGCGACGGGCAAGCGGTTCGTAACGTTTCGCGTAGTAAAGACCTGTCGCACCGGTTTGTGCCACGAGCTTGCCCAGTTCCTCATCCGGGGGTCCCGAGCGCAGTACGAGGGATGTGCCTTTCTGGCGCAGGTCCCTGTCGAGACTGGCAAGGCTGTGATGCAGCCACCATCGACTGGCACCGCCAATATCCTCCTCATCGAAGATATATACCGGTATTACAGGACGTCCGGACGCTGCCGCAGCGGTTAGCGCGGCGTTGTCCGAAAGACGCAGGTTGCGTCGAAACCAGAGAAGTACAGGTTGCACCAGAATTCACCCAAAGCCAGTAATGTCGCAATCATAAATTACGTAAGTACGACAGTTTGTAAGCTAATGTAACAAGGCCCGCCAGCGCATTGTTGGCCAGGCAGCCAGGCCGTATATTTGTGCCCAGTGAAATTTGGAGGCAGCAATGAGTGCCATAGCCGCAAAAGCAGTTAGCTGGACAGAGACGGGACTGGTGCCCGATTCCGTCATTCGAGCTGGCATTCGCCGCCTGCTCGAGTCAAAACGTAAAGAGATTCACGCGGGCGATGTCGAGTACGCCGCCACCGCGCTGAACAGGTTCGTTGTAATGATGAACGAGTCACCGATTGCGCTCGTGCCTGATGTCGCCAATGAACAGCATTACGAGGTGCCGGCGGAGTTCTTTTCCCATGTCATGGGTGACAACCTCAAGTACAGCTGCTGCTACTGGCCGAACAACGTGAGCAACCTGTCCGAAGCGGAAGTCGCCGCGCTCGAGCTGACCGTTAGTCGCGCTGGGATCAAGGACGGAATGCAGGTCCTCGATCTCGGTTGCGGCTGGGGTTCGATGTCGCTCTGGATCGCCGAACATTTTCCCGATGCTTCCGTTACATCGGTATCCAACTCGACATCACAACGCGATTTCATACTCAGCCAGGCGAGTGAGCGGTCAATTGAGAACATTGAAGTCATTGCCTGCGATATGAATGACTTCACGACTGACAAACGGTTCGATCGCGTAATTTCAATCGAGATGTTCGAGCACATGCGCAACTACGGCGAACTCTTTCGGCGAATCGACGAATGGCTGTTACCCGATGGTCGTTTCTTCATGCATATTTTTTGTCACGCGACCACGCCGTATGAGTACATCGACAAGGGACCGACCGACTGGATGAGCCGGCATTTCTTCACCGGAGGAATCATGCCAAGCGCTGACTTGCCGCTGCGCTTCGCGGAAAACCTCTGCATTGTCGATAGCTGGCGCTGGAGTGGCCAGCACTATGCAAAGACCTGCAATGCGTGGCTGGAAAATATGGACAGGAACGAGGCTGAAATATTGCCGGTACTCGCTCGCTGCTATGGCAAAGAAAACGCCGCGCTGTGGCGTCAGCGCTGGCGCATCTTTTTCATGGCTTGTGGCGAGTTGTTTGACTATGACCAGGGCCACGAGTGGTTTGTCGGTCACTACCTGTTCAAGAAGACGGGACGCTGACATGCTGTTACTCGTCAACTTCGTCGTCTTCCAGGTCGCCTGGTTTTCATCTGTCCTCGGTGCCGCCGAACAACTGCCCTGGCTGGGGCCTGTTGCCGTGTTGATCGCGCTGGTTTTGCACTTGCGCGCTGCCCGCAAACCGTTCGAAGAAATTTTGCTGGTTTTGAGCTGCGCCCTGATCGGCGCGGGATTCGACAGCTTTCTCGTCGCCGCGGGTTGGGTGACGTACGAGTCCGGTCTTTTTAGTGACTACCTCGCGCCCTACTGGATCATCACAATGTGGATGTTGTTCGCGACGACGCTGAACGTATCGATGCGTTGGCTGCGCGGCAGACCCAAACTCGCCGCACTCTTTGGTTTTTATGGCGGACCTACCACTTATCTTGCAGGCCAGGCCCTTGGAGGCATCGTCCTTAGCAACCAGGTCGCCGCTTTGATTGCCCTGGCTATCGGATGGGCAGTGATAATGCCCGTGCTAATGTGGCTATCTGAGAATCTGGATGGAATGCCGGGCGAACCCCGGAAGTGGCTCGCGGAGCGCCGTTGATGATGCAACATGCGTATACAGTCGCGCTGTTCGCGATTCTCGCCGTCGGCGTCGTCAGCTGGCTGTTCAGTATCGTCAAGAAAGACGTGAGCTTCGTAGACAGCCTCTGGTCGCTGTTCTTCCTCATCGCCGCCGTGGTGTTTGCGCTCGATGCGCAAACACTCTCTGCGCGGGGACAGCTGGTTCTGCTGCTCGTCGCGGTCTGGTCGCTGCGCCTGTCGATCTATATCACAGTGCGCAACTGGGGCGAGCCAGAAGATTACCGCTACCAGACGATTCGCAGCAACAACGAACCGGGTTTCGCCTTCAAGAGCCTGTATATCGTCTTCGGTCTGCAGGGGTTATTGGCCTGGTTTATTGCGCTACCGTTACTGCCAGCTATCACGTCAAGCTCTGCCCTGAGCTGGATCGACCTGGTGGCCGCAGCAATCTGGACATTGGGCTTCATTTTCGAGGCGGTGGGCGACTATCAGCTCGCGCGATTCAAGCGCCGCGCTGACAGCCAGGGTCGCGCACTCGATACCGGTCTATGGCGTTATACACGCCACCCGAACTATTTTGGCGAATTCTGCATGTGGTGGGCTTTCTACCTGTTCGCTTTCGCCGCCGGTGGCTGGTGGAGCATCGCTTCTCCGCTTCTGATGAGTTTCCTGCTTCTGAAGGTCTCGGGCGTGGCAATGCTTGAGCAAACCATCAGTGACAGGCGACCGGAATACGCCGCTTACATTCGGCGCACCAACACATTTTTTCCCGGACCGAGACGCTCAAACAGAATTATCAAGGAGGCCAAATCATGAGGCGCAAGCTAACGGGTCTGGTGATGATCTGTCTATTCGCCCTGACATTGACGTCACCACCCCCAGCCCAGGCAATGAACAACGAGGTCGAATCGTGGAACTTCGATGTCTATCTGAACGACAAGAAGGTCGGCAAGCACTCGTTCACGGTCGCAGAAGCGGATGGCATGAAGCTCGTGCAGAGCGAAGCCAACTTCAAGTACAAGATCCTGTTCATCCCAGCGTACCAATACGAGCACAGGGCCGCTGAACGCTGGACGAACAACTGCCTTGTCGACCTGTCCGCCACGACTAACGATAATGGAGAGCGCATTCTTGTTACAGGCAGCCAGACGAGCAGCGGCTTCGCCATTCAACGCGACCAGAGCCCCGTCGAGTTACCGGAGTGCGTGATGACATTCGCTTACTGGAACCCCGAATTCCTGGAGCAGCCTCGCCTCTTGAATCCACAGACGGGCGAGTACGTCGATATTTCGGTCCAGAAAGCCGGGAGTGACATCCTCGAAGTTCGCGGGCAGAAGGTTGCGGCGACACGCTTCAGGTTGACCGCCTATGACGTTGATCTGACGCTGTGGTATTCACCCGACGACGAGTGGCTGGCGCTCGAGTCTGTCGCCAAGGGCGGGCACATCATCCGCTATGAGCTTTCCTGATATGCGCACACCAATAAAACTCCTGTACCTCGCTCTCGCTGCGACAATCCTTGTTGGATGCGCAGCTAAAGGACCTGAAATGAAAACCGTGGATCACGTGGATATCGATCGCTTCATGGGCCCCTGGTATGTGATCGCCAACATTCCAACGTTTCTTGAAAAAGGCGCACATAATGCTGTCGAGAGATACAGTCTGAACAGTGACGGGACAATAGCAACCAACTTCACGTTCAGAAAAGACGGCTTCGACGGCGAGGAAAAGGAATATAAGCCGAAGGGATTCATACTGGATGCAGAGACGAATGCGCGATGGGGAATGCGCTTTGTTTGGCCCATCAAGGCTGATTATCGGATCGTTTACCTGGACGACGACTATTCGCATACGATTATCGGCCGCCAGAGTCGTGACTTTGTCTGGATCATGGCGCGCACGCCGACAATCTCGGCGGACGATTACGACAAACTTGTCGCTTTCGTAGCGTCACTCGGTTACGACATGTCAAAACTGGAACGCGTACCACAACGCTGGTGATCTCATGAAAATAGCGATCATCGGCAGCGGAATCGCAGGCAATGTTGCCGCCTACACACTTCGTCAGGCGCACGATATCACCGTGTTCGAATCCGGCAGCTATGTCGGAGGTCACACAAACACCGTGGACGTCTATGAAGACGACCGATCGATCGCGGTCGACACGGGCTTCATCGTTTTCAACGACCGCACTTACCCGAATTTCATTCGCCTGCTCGACGAGATCGGGCAGGCATCTCAGCCCAGCGAAATGAGTTTTAGTGTGCAGGCCGATGACGGAAAAATCGAATACAGTGGTTCATCACTGAATGGCCTGTTTGCGCAACGCAGGAATATCGTCCGGCCACCATTTTATCGCATGATTCGCGACATTCTGCGTTTCAACAGAACCACGCTGCCAGGTATCGATCGCCTGGATGATGAGGAGACGCTCGGCAACTATCTCCGTAAAAATGGATACAGCCACGAATTTGTCAACCACTACCTGATCCCTATGGCGGCAGCTATCTGGTCGGCGGAGCCGGGTTCGGTTCTGGAGATGCCGGTCAGATTCCTGGTACGGTTTTTCGCCAACCACGGTTTGCTGCAGATTAGCAACCGGCCGATATGGCGCGTAATCAAGGGCGGTTCCCGCGAGTATGTGGGCAAACTTGTCGACGGGCATCGGGATCGTATCCGGCTGAACAGTCCTGTGCAGTCGATTCGACGGATCGATCAACGCGTCGAGGTGCATTCCGCCACCGGCGGAACCGAAAGCTTTGACTACGTCTTCGTCGCTTGCCACAGCGACCAGGCCCTGGGCCTGCTGAAGGATGCAACTCGGACGGAGCGGGAAGTGCTTGGCGCCATTCAATACCAACCCAATGAAGCCATCTTGCACACCGACGCTTCGTTGATGCCGACGAAGCGATGCGCGTGGGCGGCATGGAACTATCACATACCCAGGGATTCGTCGCGCCATGTTGCCGTTACCTACAACATGAATATCCTCCAGGGACTCGAGGCAACCAAGCAGTACCTGGTGACCCTGAACAATGACCGTCATATCGACCCGGACAAGGTCATTCGCACGGTGCAATATGAGCACCCGGTCTACTCGCGGGAGTCAGTAGCCGCGCAGCGGCGACAAGCCGAGATCAACACAGACCGAACATTTTTCTGCGGTGCCTATTGGCGCAGCGGTTTTCATGAAGACGGTGTGGTGAGTGCCCTGAATGCACTTGGACATTTCGAGGAGAGGCTTTCCAATGGACAGCTGCATCTACGAAGGGCAAGTTAAGCACGCACGAGTGAAGCCGGCGAAGCACCAGTTCAGCTATCGCCTGTTCCTGATGTACCTGGACCTCGCGGAGCTGGAATCGTTGTTCCGCAAACGCTGGTTGTGGTCCACATCGCGGCCGGCACTCGCCCGATTCCGTCGTTCAGACCACCTCGGTCCCGCGGATCAGCCCCTCGACGAGGCTGTTCGCGACCTTGTGGAAACCGAAACCGGTCAGCGCCCCAAGGGCCCAATCCGCCTCCTCACGAACCTGTCATACTTCGGCTACTGCTTTAACCCGGTCAGCTTCTATTACTGTTTCTCGGCCGAAGGAGAAAAGATCGAGTACATAGTATCCGAGGTCAACAATACGCCGTGGGGCGAGCGCGACACGTACGTATTGAAGTGTGACGCACCCAGCGTGGCTGATTCGTCCTGGCGTTTTAATCCAACCAAGAAGATGCATGTATCGCCGTTCATGCCCATGGAGGTCGGGTATCACTGGGTGCTCTCCCCACCCGCAGAGCAACTCTCGGTGTTCATGGCAAATTCCCAAGACGGCGTCCGCATGTTCACTGCGGCAATGAAGCTCAAGCGCCGCCCGATTTCCGGCTGGTCGCTGGCTTCGGTGCTGGTAAGGTTTCCTCTGCAGACCTTCAAGATCATTTTCGCGATTCACTGGGAGGCACTGCGCCTTTGGATCAAGCGCTGTCCCGTGTATGCACACCCCCGAAAAGAAAAGAAGATGGTTGCACGATGAACACGAGACTCGACTCGGCAGCTTCCGGGGAACGCTCCGGGACCGAAGCTGAACCCTCCTGGATTGACCGGCTTGCGCGGCGCATGGTCCTGTCACGCCTCGAAAAGCTGCAGCTTGGCCGGATCGCCATTAGCGAGAACGGCGAGCAAGTCGAATTTGGCCAATCAACCCCCGAGTTTCCAACGACTGCACAGCTCAGGGTCAAGAGCCCGAAATTTTACAGCGCCATCGCATTCGGCGGCTCTATCGGCGCTGGCGAAGCCTACATTAGCGGTCACTGGGCATGCAATGACCTCAGTGAACTGCTGCGCATCCTGATCCGCAATCGAGAGGTTCTCGAGAAGATGGACTCGGGCGTAGCATTGCTGAGCGCGCCATTGCAGAAGGCGCTTCATGCGTTGAACAGGAACACCCGCAAAGGTAGCCGCAAGAACATCGCCGCGCATTACGATCTCGGGAATGATTTTTACGAGCTATGGCTGGATCCGAGCATGATGTATTCAAGCGCGTACTTTGATACGCCAGACACGCCACTCGATGTTGCGTCTACCGCGAAGCTCGATCGCATATGCCGGAAGCTGAATCTCGGCCCACATGATTCTGTAATCGAGATCGGTACCGGCTGGGGCGGTTTCGCCGTGCACGCCGCGACGCACTACGGTTGCCACGTTACGACGACAACCATCTCGCAGCAGCAGCACGACTTCGCAAAACAGGCGATCGAGGAAGCGGGCCTCGAAGACAGGATCACGCTGTTGTTTCGAGACTATCGCGATCTCGAAGGGCGTTTCGACAAGCTCGTCTCAATCGAGATGATCGAAGCAGTGGGCCATGAGTACCACGACAGCTACTTCAAGAAGTGCTGCGACCTGCTGAAACCTGACGGGCAGATGCTGCTGCAGGCTATCACCATAGCGGATCAGCGCTACGACCATTACAAGACCGGTGTCGATTTCATCAAGCGATACATATTCCCCGGCGGCTGCCTGACATCGGTCACGGACATGACCCGCACGCTGACACGGCACACCGACATGCGTGTCATTCACCTCGAGGACATCGGCCCGCACTATGCCACGACGCTACGTCACTGGCATGAACGGTTTTTGGCCAAAGTCGATGACGTTCGCAAACTGGGTTATTCAGATGCATTCATCCGCATGT
>JBFFOS010000039.1:0-19673 GCA_041574375.1 Woeseiaceae bacterium | reverse complement strand
GCCCCCGATCGCATTGAGTAATGTCGTCTTACCGCCGCCCGAAGGCGACATCAGGCAGACAAACTCGCCCTTTTGGATCTCGACACTCAGGTGATCGAGCGCCTTTATATCCTGATCGCCCTGGCGATAGGTTTTGCAGATATCCACACAACGTACAGCCGTCATCATCACACCTTTGTAATTGCCTCGACCGGCTCATAGCGAGAGGCCCGCCAGGCCGGTGACAGGCTTGCGAGGAAGCCCAATACCAGTACAACGACGTTCGACAGGATCACGTCGTCCATATAAAGCTTCGGGTATAAAATGCTGGACGCACCAAACATTTCCATACCCTTGGCCACGATCGAAATATCGATACCGCTCTCCAGCGGCTTGACGGTTACGTACGCCAGCACGTCCCCGATCAGCAGCCCGACCGCCAGCAACATCATCGACTCGATGATGATCTGCCCGAGGATGCTCATCGGCTTCATCCCCAGCGCAAGCATCAGGCCGATCTCACGCACGCGCTCGAACACAGCCATGACGAGCGTGTTCACGAGCCCGAAAGACAGTGCAAGGAAGATGACGATAACCCAGATCAGCATGAATCCGTCCATGACGCCGAGCATCGTCCCGAGGTAGGTATCGACCTCGGTCCAGCGACTCACTTTCACCGAGTCATCGACGGCTGCCGAGACTTTTTCGTATACCGGTTCGACGTTGCGATAATCGCTGCCGACAAATACAAGCTCGGATACCGTATCGCCGATGCGCAGCATCTTCTGTGCCGTGCGTTTGCCAATGAACGCGTAGGTCTCTTCGTAGACATCCATGTTCGCGTGGAACAGGCCAACCACCCGGAATCCACGATCTGCGATCTCGTTGTCCGGGTCCTGGCTCATCAGGACGATGCGCTTGCCGACGGTGGTTTCAAGCGTCTCGGCGAGCTTCGCGCCGATAACAACACCATTGTCGTCGGGGCCCTCCAGGAAACGGCCATCGACCTTGTCGTAATCCACAAATGAAAACGCGCGCTCGGCGTCCGGATCGATACCCAGCAGGGTCACACCACGTGACTCCCTTTCACTCGTGATCACCGCAGGCACGCGAACACGACTCGCCCAAGCCGCAAAACCGGCCTCGCCAAACCGCTGTTCCAGTTCTGCGTCCGTCAAAGCAATGCGATTGTTAACGCTCGGATCGTCGAGATAATCGGGATTGTGGACCTGGACATGCCCCGGTATGACGCTGATCCCATCCGCAATCATCTGGTCAACCATGCCGCGTGTCAGCGCGGTCATGAAGATCATCGCCCACGCGCCGACGGATATGGCGCTGAGCATCACGATCGTCCGTCGGTGATTGCGCCACAGGTAGCGCCATGCGAGTCGACTGAGTACGGGCAGCATGCGCATCAGTTGGACCTCATTGCTTCAACGGGATGCAGGCGACGCAGACGCAGCGCCGGGTACACGGCGGCGAGCAACGTAAACAGGAACACAACGGCAGGCCCGAAAACGGTTTTCGCCAGCGAGACCTGGGGATACACGCGGCCGGGCAGGTTGAAGTTGGCGGCCATTTCTTCCATACCCGGGTATGAAAGGCCATTGACGGATAACCAGTAGGTGAGCAGCGCGCCGGCCGCGGCGCCGAGCAGGAACCCGAGCAGGCCCATCAGCGCCGTCTCGAGCATGACCAATCGGCCAAGGCGTCCTGGTTTCATGCCAAGAGCCATGACGACACCAAATTCATGTGTTCGCTCGAGCACGGACATCAACTGCGTATTGAGCACGCTGAATGCAACGAGAATGACAAGAATCCCGTACATGAAAAACGCGCTGCTCATATCAGCCTGGATGGCCTGCTTGAGCCCTGGTTGCAGCACCGTCCAGTCGTGCACGACCAGGCCGGCCGGTAACCCGGCCGCAACTTTTCCCTGCAACGCCGGCGCGTCCTCCAGGGTCGAGGCCTGCATGACAACCTGGTGCCCGGCACCATCCATGTAAAACACGTCCTGGAAGGTCCCGAGTGGCATTTCGGCGATATTGCGATCGACCTCTTTGACACCACTTTCGAAGATACCCACCACGACGACGACTGCCGCCGCAAATGAACCGTCGAGTCCACTGCCGAGCAGGGTGAGTTCATCGCCGACGCCTACGCGCAAGTTACGGGCTAGGACCGCACCGATAACGATTTCCATCGCGTCGATTTCTCCGAGGAAGCGACCTTCCTCGATCAGGCCCGGAATATTGGATACCCGGCCCTCGAATTCGGGTTCGACACCGTAGATGCCGATGCCGTAACTGCGCGCTTCGCTGGAAGCGAGTCCGAACGCCCAGCCACGCGCCGCTACTGTGTCGCTCTCGAGATCATTACGTAGTTGTTCCGCGAGGCCCTGCACGCCCGGCACGACTTGCCGCATCTTCTGGTCGTCGTTGTAGCCCGGCGCCTGTACCTGTATGTGTCCGGTGAACACCCGCAGTGAATTGTCGATCATGAGCTCGTACATGCTGAACTGAAACGAGATCATGAATACGAGCAAGGTGTTCGAGAACACCATGGCCCCGATCGTAAGCCACGTCCGACGTGCATGCCGCCACAGGTTGCGCCAGGCCAGGCGCAGAACGATGTTCATCTAGTGACCTGCCCAACAATTTCAAACACATTTAGTCTCGCGGGTTGCGCAAATTCGACAAGGTAAAAAGACTGTCCTTCAGTTCGAGTTCGTACTGCACTTCGTCGACCGCTATCTCGGTCCATTCATCGGGTTCGTCCGTCTTGATCATGCGTTGCCGCTTGGCGATCGTGCGGCCGCCCAACTCTCCGATCTCGAGCGATGTCAATGTCTTCACGAGCTCGCCATCCTGGTCGTAAAACGCATGCTCGAGAACGACATGGTCTTCACGAATCATCAGCACTTCGCTGCCCCAGACGACGGCCGCATCTTCGTGGGGAATCGATTCGATCCGGTAGACCGTGACATCATCGACAACGGTCGTTTCCAGGACGGTGTGATCGTAAAGATCGATAATGTCATCGGCCCTGGCAATGTCCTTGTTGGAAAAGTCCGATCCCATCCAGCTCTGGCCCATCATCGACGATGGCACCTTGATAACGCGATTCACCTTGGGTGAAAACGTCCACATGCTGTTCTTGTCGGTGAGCGTGCCGTTGCCACGGTCCTTTTTCGGTTCGATCACGCGAACAAGCGAGTGATCATCACCTTTCGTCCACGCCTCCATGGTCATGGAGCGCTCCCAGTCCGGACGATGGATAACCATCGTCATGACCGTATACGACGTCAGTCCACGCCAGTGGTCTATGGCATCACGGACAATCTGCGTTGCATTGCGTTCTTCCGCAGCCGAAAAGGCCGGCAACGCGAGCAACAGGAAAGGCAGCAAGTATCGCTTTTTCATAAAACTGAGAAACCCACGTTAGCCCAAAGGTCAGTATTTCACATCCGTACTTACCGAGCATTCGCTGTGCTTGCCCGGGGTGCTGTGACGAGGCGATCGAGACCTACGAGCGCGCCCTGGGCCCTCGTACTGCCGTTCTTCGACGAGGTCAGAAAAGATCCGCGTTGGCAAGACTACCGGGCCGAATTCGGCCTTTAGGCCCTCCTCGTGAACAAACTCGTCGATCAGCAGCAAGAAACTGCCAGGCTGGCCATCTGCTAATTCAGGCGCTTACACGAAAGCCATAGGTGTTTATCGCAATGGTGCGCGGGTTGCCTGTGGATAGACTGAATGCAGGAGGAATAAGAAAACAGACAGGACGGAACTATGTTCAGTATCGAAGCAATCATGAGCACCAATCTGATCACAGTATCTCCGTCCGCGACCTTGGCCGAGGCCCGGACGCTGATGCACGAGAACCGTATTCATCACCTGCCGGTGCTGGACGGTGACACGCTGGTCGGGCTTATTAGCCTGACAAATGTCCTGGCTGCTACAGACAGTTTCTTACGGGACGATGGAAGCCGTATCCATGCAAACGAAATAGGCATTTCCGATGCGATGGTTACCGATGTAGCAACAGTCGATGTCAGCGCGAGCCTCCGCCACGCGGCTCTATTTCTGGAGAAACACAAGATCGGTTGCCTGCCCGTCATGGACAATCATGAGCTGGTTGGCATCATAACGGACACGGATTTCGTTGCGGTTGCCATCAATCTGCTCGAACAGATTGAAGAAACGGAACCGGTTGACGAGGATTACGACGAAGTCGACGTCGCCTGATCGGCTGCTTCTTTGGCTGCTTTTGCTCTCGCTCTTCGGCGGAGCGCGTACTCGGCATCGCGCTCCGAGCCCAGCAGTATGGCAACCCAGCGGGTTCGATCGTCATTCTCGAGCGCCATCTTGAGTGTCATGGTCAGCGGCACAGACAACAGCATGCCGACCGGGCCGAATATGAACCCCCATGCAACCAGTCCTACAAACACGACGAGCGGCGAAATGCCGACGCCATAGCCCATGAGGCGCGGCTCGAGGAAGTTGCCGAAGACCACATTGATACTGATAAAGCCAAGCGCCGTCGCACCAGCGGCACCGGGACCAATTTGTACCAGCGCCAGCAGCACGGCGGGCACGGCCGCGATAATCGAACCAATCGTCGGAACGTAATTGAGCAGGAACGCGAGCATCGCCCATAGCAAGGGAAAATCCAGTCCGATC
The DNA here is from genome assembly GCA_041574375.1 of Woeseiaceae bacterium. Lineage (GTDB taxonomy): Bacteria > Pseudomonadota > Gammaproteobacteria > Steroidobacterales > Woeseiaceae > UBA1847. Next base: position 15,012 of record JBFFOS010000039.1, on the reverse strand, counting down.
GACCAGGTAAGCACACCGGCACAAACGCCGGTGGCCATACTGACGACCGTTTTGATACCCAGGTAACGGCCAAGGTTCTGCATGAAATCTCGTGCGCTTTCGAGGGAGTCCGCAGTCCTGCCAAACGCCGCCTCGAACTTGGTTTGCGCCGTCGATGCTTCAAGCAGGATGAATATCATCGTAAAGATAATCAGGAACGTATTTGTCAATACGTCGCGCAGGCTGTTGAGAATTCCAGCGACCAGGCCCATGGCAAAGCCCGGATCGATCATGTCACCGATGCTTTCTATCGACTCATCGACCTTGAGGTTCGTGACAATGAATTCGAATACGCCATCAATAATGACATCGAGACGCGCCTGGTAGCCTGGCAGGGCCGCAGTAAAGTCCGCGATCGAGGTGCCGAGAATTGCCCCGACAACGGCCAGAATCAGCATGAGCATGGTTACGATAACCAGCGCCGCAAGTATCGACGGCACACGTTTCTTCTGCAGCCAAAGCATGGGGCGGACGGTAATCAGTGCCAGGAATGCTGCGATCAGGAACGGAACCAGCAGGACAGACATCATCTGCATGCCGTAGATCACAACGACAACGGCTGCGATTACGATGATCGAACTGGTCTTTTGCGGGGCCGCGGTTTCCACGTGCTGATGATCTCATACGTCGCCAGCGCAGGCGACTTTTGGCGGGCCTGGTTATACGCGGCTGCTATCGGATTTTGTGCCTGTCAGTTCCCGCCTTTCGGCGTGTACAGTTCCGCTTCTTCGCGCGTCAGTTGGTCAATCTTGACGGTCCAGCGAGCCAGGGTCGAGCTGATGCGCAGCTGATACAGCCCCGCCGTGTGGAACAGCTTCACCCCATTACCACGCCGCTTCGTGTACAGCACGCGCCCGAGGTGTTTGCCGGTCTTTGCCTCGACCAGCGTAATTTCGAGCCCCATCATTTGCTCGTAATCACCATCGAGACGCCAGTCCAGCACCCATGGCGATTCGACGCGGAAGACGGCCGTCGTAAAGTTACCCGAGCCCTTGAATTCAGTAACGCGCGTCGCGCCCTGAGCGGATGCGCTCGCGACGGCCAGCATTACAAATACAACACTAAGAATGATTCTGTTCATGTCAGTCCCGGAATCTAGCACCTGGAATTGTGTCAGCCTGCAAGGTAATGCAATTCATCCGCGGAGAACGAGCGTGCTCGCCTCGCAATCAGTTTTTCGAGTGTTTTGCTTGAACCCGTATTCCCTTCTCCGAGCATGATCAACTGGTCGCGAGTCACGGGGTAGAACGGCAGCCAGTCAAATACTGTCGCGCCAATCTTCATTAGCCACAAGGGCATCGACAGCATTAGCTTGGACTTGCCGGTTGCCGTTGCAATGCGCTGTACCATGTCGCCCCAGCCAAGTATTTCCGGCCCCGCCAACTCGAGCGTCTTGCCAATCGTGCTGCGATCCTCGAGTGCCGCCACGAATGCTGCAGCAACGTCTTCGATATGCACGGGCGACATCTGCACACCGCGGAAATTTACCGCGGGCAAGGGAGGTCGCACCATGTCTCGATTCAGCTGCGTTGCGAATTCCATCGTGCCGCGCGGGTCCCCGAAAATCACCGACGGCCTGAGCACGGTTACGTCGAGACCGCTCTCAAGCGCATGGATTTCGGCACGCCGCTTTGTGGACTGGTACTTTGTGCCAGGATCCTTGACGCCGATCGCACTCATCAACAGCATGCGCTTCACACCCGCTTTTTTCGCGGCAGCCACGGTATCAACCACGCCCTGGTACTGCGTCGTCTCGAATGTAATCCCCCGGCGCGGGAACTCTCGTAACAGCCCCACGCAATAGATAACGGCGTCGCATCCGTCCAGCGTTGCATTAAGTGCTTCCGGCGACGACACATCACCCGCAACCGTCTGCGTTTCCTTCCGTACCTTGTGTTCGCTGCCAGGCCGCACAAGCAGCCGGATCTCATGCCCTGCGCCTGCAAGTGCATCGACAAGGTAGCTGCCGACAAAACCTGTACCACCGATTAATGCTACCCGCATTTGTCTACCTTTCTGTCAGAGTGTCCGTTGGCCTGTTTGGACGAAAACGTGGCATGTGAGTTCACCTTAAATGGAGCCAGCGATTCTGTCATGAGCATTGATGCATTGTAGACTGTTGCCTCCATGCTCTCGATTCGAAATCTCATTGTCATTGCCGGCATCGCCTGTCTTGTGCTCGTTGGCATGCTGTACTCCGGTCTGTACCAGCCCGCCTTTGCCGCAAAATTGGTCGCATCCACGTCTTTTATTGCTCTCGCGATTAAAGCTGGCGCGATGGCATCAACATATGGCCGGCTGATTCTGCTGGGACTCGGGTTCTCGTGGTGCGGCGATATGTTCCTTACCGGCCAATCCCAACTCGCGTTCCTGGCTGGTCTGTGTGCTTTTCTTCTTGGCCATGTCGCGTATGTTTCAGCGTTCATATGTCACGGGTATCGCCGCGCCTGGGTCTTTGTCGCCGCCGTTCCTGTTCTGGCCGTTGCCGTGGCAGTACTCGCCTGGCTGGCACCGCATACGCCACCGGATCTGGAAATCCCGGTCCGCGCTTACATCGTGGTTATCAGTCTCATGGTCATCTTTGCGTACGGAACGCGCGGGCACGACGGATCGATCCTGATTGCCATTGGCGCGACGCTATTCTTCCTTTCCGACCTGTCGGTCGCCGCACTGCGGCTTGCGCAAATCGGGTATCCAACCTATGTGCTGGGATTGCCGCTCTATTACGCGGGTCAGGCCTGCCTTGCATTGAGTGTCTCGCATTCGCGGTCCCACTGAGGTGTTTCCGAAAACCGCTCGACGAGAAAATCAATGAATGCGCGGACGCGATACGACAGGTGTCGCGTCGGCGGATAGACAGCGTAGGCGGTGGCAAGAGGCCATTCGCAATCCTCGAGTATCGGTACCAGGTTGCCACGACGTATGGCCTCCGATGCGATGAAGGTCGGTTGCATCACGATACCGAGGCCATGTGCGGCAGCATTGGTCAGGAAGTCTCCGCTGCTGGCACGTAAGACCTCATTGACTTCTACCGAGTGCCTGTTTCCCTCTCCATCCTGCCAGGCCCACTGCGTCGGGTCCGGCAGGTTTGAATACACAAGGCAATCATGGTCGCGTAACTCATGGGGCGTCAGCGGCGTACCGTGCGTTTTTAGATAATGCGGTGCGGCACAGATGATCCCGCGAACATCAAACAGCTTACGTGCAATCAGCGACGAATCTTCCAGGCGGCCGATACGGATCGCCAGGTCCACACCCTCATCCAGCAGATCGACGCGCCGGTCATTGAGATCGAGGTCGAAACGTATCCTCGGGTGTTTCTTCGAGAACGCTGCGATGGGCTTGCACATGTGGCGAACGCCGAATGACATTGGCAACGCAACCCTCAGCGTGCCGCGCAGCTCGCCATGCTCCAGCTGCACCGCGGACTCCGCTTCCTCGAGATCGGCCAGGATGCGGGCGCTGTGTTCATAGAAACTCTGCCCGGTGTCTGTCAGGTTCAGTGTTCTCGTGGTGCGTCGCAACAACTGCACGCCCAGGCGCTCCTCGAGCGCCGACACTCGTCGGCTGACGGCTGACTTCGCAGTGTTGAGCCGATCAGCGGCAGCCGTGAACGTCCCGGCTTCCACGACCGCCACAAAAGCCTGTAAATCCTCGAATCTATCCATATTGTTGCATTTTTCGGAACAATTATATCTCCAGATTAATATTTATCTCCTATTTGTCAACAACGAAACTGTGTTCATGACAGCAACATACGCTGAAGGAGACCCGAACATGGCCTACAAGCCCGCAATCAAGATCCTGGAAATCAACACCGCCGCCCGTTACGAGGGCTCGGTCAGTCGCGACCTCGTGGCCGATTTGGTCAACGCACTCGAAGACCGCTTCGGCAGTGCTGACATCAAGCGCCGCGATTTGGCGAAAGGCCTGCCCTTCATCGACGAAGAGTGGGTAACGGCCAATACGACGCCTGAGGAGGAACGCAGCGAGCATCATCGCAGGACCCTGGCGCACTCCGATGAACTTGTCGCGGAATTACAGGATGCCGACGTGCTGGTCATTGGCGCCCCGATCTACAATTTTTCAGTCCCGGCGGTACTGAAGGCCTGGATTGATATGGTTGCCCGCGCCCGACTGACCTTCCGCTACACCGAAACCGGTCCCGAGGGACTGTTGACGGGCAAAAAGGCCTACGTCATCGTGCCATCCGGTGGTGTGCCCGTGGGCAGCGAAGTGGACTTCGCCACACCTTACCTTCGTCATGCACTGGCCTTTATCGGCATTACTGACGTCGAATTCGTGGGCGCACAGGGTGCTGATCGCGATGATGGCCAGGCGCTCGATAACGCACGTGCGTATATTGCAGAACTCGTTCACCTTGCATCCAAGGCGGCGTGAACCAGGAGGCATCCGTTATGCTTGACATCATTCGATCAGAATCGCGCGGGAGCGCAGACCACGGCTGGCTGAAGGCGAAGCACACGTTTTCATTTGCGGATTACCGGGATCCCGCACGGGTTCACTTCGGAAAATTACGCGTCATCAACGAAGACCGCATCGCGCCCGGGCAGGGCTTCGGCACGCATCCGCACAAGGACATGGAGATCGTCACGTACGTCATCAGCGGTGCGATCGAGCACAAGGACAGCATGGGAAACGGTACCGTCATACCGGCGGGTGACGTACAGCGCATGACCGCCGGAACGGGCGTCTTGCACAGCGAGTTCAACCACTCGCAGGACGAAGAGCTGCATCTCCTGCAAATCTGGATATTCCCCGAGGAAAACAACCTCGAGCCCGGGTACGAGCAGACACCGTTCTCACGGGAGGCCAAACTGAACCGTTCGTGCCTTATCGGTTCACGAGACGGGCGCGAGGGTTCTGTAACGATTCACCAGGACGTCGATCTGTATGCGAGCGTGCTGGAGGACGGTAAACAGGTTACGCTCGACGGCGTCGCGGACCGACGTGTATTCATCCAGGTTGTGTCTGGCGAACTGCGTGTCAACGGTGAACTCGTCAGTGCCGGAGACGGCGTGCAGATACGCCAGGAAGACAGCGTGAACATCGCGGCACTCAGTGAATCCGAGTTTTTGCTTTTCAATCTGTCCTGAAGAACATGCGCTAGAATGCGCGCATGCGCATGTTCATCCCCCTCGCCTGCCTCTTCCTGATCCCCGCCTGTGGCGGCGATGGGGGCAGCAGCCAGGCTACTACGACGGCCGTTACATCTGCGCCTTCTGGTGCTACCAGGATCGGTGACATCCAGGGCGCCGGCAATATCAGCCCGTTGGAAGGACAGGTGGTCACCGTCAGTGGGACAGTGACGGGCGACTTCCAGGAAAATGATGCGGATGAACGACGCAATCTGGGCGGTTTTTTTATCCAGGACGATCCACCCGACGCCAACCCGCAGACATCTGACGGCATATTTGTTTTCGATGGCAATGATCCGGCAGCCGACATCGACGTCGGCGATGTCGTCGAAGTCGAGGGGACGGTAGTTGAGTACTTTGGCGAGACGCAAATCAACGCGATTTCGGTGCGCGTGACCGGAACCGGCGCATTGGTCCCATTCCCGATCGACCTGCCGATCAACGATGCAACGACGAACAGCGACGGGGACCTGATTGTGGATCTCGAACACCTGGAAGGCATGCTGGTTACATTCACCGATACGCTGACCGTTACGAACCTGCGAAATCTCGAGCGCTTCGGTACGGTGACGTTGTCGGAAGGTGGTCGGCTCTACCAATACACGAATTACAATTCTCCGGACGTCGATGGATACAACGCACACAAGAACCTGATCGCGCGTCGTTCCATCGTGCTCGACGATGGCCTTCGTGCCGAGAACCCGTCGCACATCCATTATCTCAAGGCCGGCAACACAGCCGGTTACTCGCTTCGGGCCGGCGACAACCTGACCAATCTCACCGGCACTCTTCGTTACTCGCGCGGCGCCGGCGGCCGCGGTGACGAGACCTGGCGGCTCATGCCCACCGAGGACCCTACGTTCGAATCGGCAAACCCACGGCCGGGTGCGCCGTCGGTTGGCGGCTCGATCCGGGTCGCGAGCTTCAATGTCCTTAACTATTTTTCCACTGTCGACTCGGGCCAGGACAACTGCGGCCCAGAAGGCGAATCAGCGTGCCGTGGTGCGGACAGCGACACCGAGTTCGCTCGACAGCTCGAAAAGACGGTAACGGCCCTGAAGATGCTCGATGCCGATATCGTTGGCCTGATGGAACTGGAGAACAACGCGAACGAATCCATCAGTACGATCGTCGACGCACTCAATGCGAGAATCGGTTCCGGCGACTATAGCTATATTGATACGGGAACGATCCACGATGACGCCATCAAGACGGGATTCATTTACCGGGAGACCGTTGTGTCGCCCAGCGGGGATTTTGCCTTGCTCGATCGCAGTGTCGATTCCCGGTTCAACGATGCCCGCAACCGGCCCGCGCTCGCGCAGACTTTTTCAGTCAACGCGACAGCAGCGGAACTGACAGTCGTCGTTAACCACCTCAAGTCCAAGGGATCGTCCTGTGAGTCCGACGGTGACCCGAATCTGGGCGACGGCCAGGGCAACTGCAATCTGATACGCGCGAACGCCGCGGCCGCACTGGCAGACTGGATCGAGGGCGACCCGACCGGCAGTGGTGATGCCGACTTTCTGATTATCGGCGACCTGAACGCGTATACGTCGGAGGACCCGCTGGCCGCTTTTGAGAATGCCGGGTTAACGAGCCTGCTCGGCGAGCAGACGAATCCCTATTCGTTCCTGTTCGATGCGCAATCGGGCGCGCTTGACCACGCCGTCGTCTCTGCAAGCCTGCTGCCCCAGGTCGTGGCGACGATCGAGTGGCACATCAATGCCGATGAACCGCCGCTTCTCGATTACAACCTCGAGTATGGGCGCGACCCCGCACTGTTCGACGGGAGCACGCCCTACCGAGCGTCCGACCACGACCCTGTCGTGATCGGCCTGGACCTGACGAACTGAGCCCTATTCCGGCTTGCGGAATTTGAGCGTCATGCGATTGGACTCGCCGATCGCCTCGTATTTCGCCCTGAGTTCAGGGTCTTCCTTGCTCGTACTCAGACTGGGTGGCAGACGCCAGACAACATCGTCTTCTCCCGGCTGATCCATCGGGTTTGCGTTAATGTCGCTTTCACCGACCAACTCGAATCCCGCCTGTTCCGCCGCCGCAATCACGTAACCCCGCTTCAGGTAGCCTCGATCGCCGTCTGCGAACTCATCCGACAAATCGTCACGCGCATGATGTTGCACCACGCCGAGAATACCGCCCGGCTTCAATGCTGCGAAGGCATCGGCCATGGCCTCGGTCACGAAATCGCCTTGTGAATCGAAACGCGCCATGCCGTGAAGTGCTCGCGCAATAAACACGAAGTCGGCCGTTCCTTTGAACTCGTCCGGCATCGAGCCAAAGTAAAACGCGTCGACGCTCGCCCCGTCGTCGCCTGCCCATTCCGCTGCATCAGCGGGAAAATTGCTTATCCATGCGCGCGCTCGTTCCATGGACTCTTCTGTGGAATTTGAGTAAAGCGCGCTCACATCGAGCGAGTAGTTGGCGCCGATCAAGTGGCCTTCCGAACCCAGGTAGGGCAAGAGAATTTTCGTGTACCAGCCACCACCAGGCAACGCCTCGACAACCGTCATGCCGGGTTTGACGCCAAAAAACTCCAGCGTTTCCTGCGGATGGCGATACTGGTAGCGCGCCTTGATTTCATCAGGTTGCGCGTCCAGCACTGCCGCAAGTGTGTCGCTCCCTTCATCAACTGCTGCTGCAGTCTCGGGTGCCGGCTCGGGCATTACAGGCGTTTCGGCTTCCGGCGCCGCCTCTGGCGCTTCAGTTGTTTCGGTTTCTGGCGCCGGCTGGCAGGCACCAAGCACGAGCGCAAGAATGACTACGAGAATCTTGTTCATTTTTGTCCCCAATAGAACGCGGTCTGTATCTGAAGAGGGGTTACTCTAATCCAGTTCGCGAAGTAATTCATGCGTATCGCCCTGACCGCCTCGAGTGCGGCCCGAATGTCCCACCAACTTGAGATTTATCAGTCGTTGGTTGCGATGGCACTCACGCGCTTTCTTACGCCAGGCCATACCGACACCTCGCTGCGGTGCTGCAGCCAGATCAGCCACGCGGTAACGGCAACACCCAGCGCCGCCACAACCGCCAGGAAAAGAAAGTAGTTCTGGTGGCCGACCGGCCCGGGGTTCGCATCGAGAATGCGCCCGGTGATCGGCCCAAAGAAGATCTCGGGTGTGTAGCCGATGAAGGAGACGGACCCTGCGACGGCACCGGTCAGGTAGGGCGGGACGCGGTTTTCCTCCAGCAACGCGAAGTAGACGCCACGCAGCATGCAAACGGCAAAGACGCTCACTAATATGTTGGCATAAATGAGCGTAAGACCATGGTCGTTCGGCAGGAACACGGCAAGTACTCCGTATGAGATAAGCAGGAATCCGAAGCTGGTCCCGACCATCTTGCCGGCGCTCCAGCGGTCCGCGAGCAGGCCCGCCGCCAGGGCCGCAACCGGGCGCAGGTAGATAATATAGGTTGCAAGTGTCGCGCCTTCGGCTTCATTCATGCCAAGAACCTGGACCGCATACAGGGAGTAATTATCCACCGCCTTGTAACCGCAGTAGGCGCAAATGATGACTGCGGCCTGGGCCCAGACCAGCGGTCGCGCCAGTACGGCAACCGAGTTGCGAAACAGCCGGCTGGACGAGTCGCCAATGTGTTTGACGGCGGGTATCACCGTCCATGTCAGCACGGCGGTGGCGAGCGTGACTGCGCTGTAGAAGAAGATCACGGAACGAAACGCCGTGCGACGCTCTTCATTGCTGAGTTGATCCATGTCTTCCGGCAGGAACAGTACGAGCAGGATCACGCCGCCTGATGCCAGCAACGCCGCCACAAGGCCGCGGCCACTCTCGAGGATGCCGAAAGCCTTGCCCTGCTCGTCGTGCCCGCCCCACTCGCGCGTTGCACGAATCAGCGCTGCCCAGAACAACAGTATTGTCGTGATGCCCCAGTAACCGAACAGGGCCGCCATGCCAACGGGACCCGGGTAAGTCGCCATGTACAGGCCGCCCGCGGCTGTAGCGATCATTGAAACTGTCAGCAGGGATCGGGCGGAAAATCTATCGGCCAGCGCCCCACCGGGAAAATACGCAATCATCGCCATTACGCCGTACACGGCGAATACATCGCCGAGTTGCGTATTTGAAAGCCCGTAGGCCTCGAGCAGGGTCGGTCTGAAGAAGCGGGTCGTGTGAAACGGCAGGAGGAAAACAATTTCGCCTGCAAAAACAAGCGTCAGCATCAGAAAAAAACGCGATAACATGGCGCTACCATACAGGATCCGCCCGACGGAGATTTTCATGAACAAGATCGTATTCGCCATATTCTTCTCAATATTTTGGGCAGGCGCTTACGCTGGTACGCCCGGCACGATGCGTGTCGACTACTTCCACAGCGGCAATAACGAGACTGAAATGTTCTCGCTCGACCAGGTTGTGGTCGAGCCATTGCCCTGGACCGGGAACATGGCACAGCCCCACGACAAGACCTCGCGCGGCAAATACCTGTTCGAGATTATTGATCCGGAAAGCGGCGACATTGCCTGGTCGCGCAGTTTCAGCAGCATCTACGGCGAGTGGGAAACCACGGGCGAGGCGAAGGAAATCAATCGGTCATTTCACGAATCCGTTCGCTTTCCCGCACAAGACTCGGTGTTCGAGCTGGTGATGAAAAAACGTGGCGCCGGCAATGCGTTCGAAGAAGTGTGGCGTATTGGACTCGATCCAGCCGATGTGCTCGTGCATCGTGAATCCGCAATGTATGCCGACGATGTCCTGGTAATACACAAGAGTGGCGACCCCGCCAACAAGGTCGACCTGCTGCTCATGGGCGATGGCTACACGGCCGCAGAACAGGAAGCGTTTATTGCCAAGGCAATTGAACTGACAGAAATACTGTTCGCTACCTCCCCGTTCAGGGAGCGAAAGGACGATTTCAATATCTGGGCCCTCGCACCGGCCGCCCACCAGTCGGGCGTCTCGCGTCCTTCGACCGGCGTATTTCGTGACTCGCCGATCGGTGCAACCTACGACTCATTCCGTTCGGAGCGCTACATACTGACGTTCGACAACAAGTCGATGCGACGCATCGCCTCATCGACGCCTTACGATTTCATCGAGATACTGACTAACTCTGAGGTCTACGGTGGTGGCGGCATTTACGGACTGTTCAGCACGGCCGCGGCCAACAGCGAGTGGGCACCGTACCTGTTTGTGCATGAGTTCGGCCATCACTTTGCCGGACTGGCCGACGAGTACTACACGAGCTCGATCGCCTATGAGCTACCCGAGGTGATAATCGAACCGTATGAACCGAACATCACGGCATTGCTCGATCCCGAGAATCTCAAGTGGCAGCACCTCGCAACGCCCAATACGCCATTACCCTCAACGTGGCCCAAGGAGGCATACGAGGAGCACTCCATTGCTTACCAGGAGAAGCGAGCAGCCATGCGGGCCGAGAATGTGCCCGAGGCGGAGATGAACGACCTCTTCCAGACTAACCAGGACATCGTGGAATCCATGTTCGAAGAATCCGGCCAGAACGGACTCGTCGGTGCGTTTGAGGGCGGCGGCTACATGGCCGAAGGTATCTACCGCTCCCAGCAGAATTGCATCATGTTCACGCGGACACCGGACTTTTGTGTTGTCTGCTCGGAGGCCATCGAAAAGGTCATCGACGAATACACGCTGCACTAGGCGAGTCAGCGGGGTGTCTTGATGCGGATAGACCGGCGCAGGGACTAGTTCGGGTCAGGGCTTGCCGCAGCTTGTCATCAAACCACCAATACCCCGCGAACGACGAGTCCTGCCCGTATTCTTGCCACCCAGGCTGAGCGGCTACTTCTCTCGAAACCTGCCGCTCGAGTGTCTACTTTAGGGAAGCGGCAACCGTCTGCTAATGGTCAACAGCAGACATTCGAGGCTTCGCACACCGCGTCACACGCTATTTCGGCTGGACTTCCATTATTCGTCCTGCGATCGATACAGGTCTTTTGAATGTCAAAATCAGGTCGACCATCAGGACCGCAGCACCATTTTCGAATCTCTGACATCACTTGAGTCCTCGGTCAACTCGCCCATCGCATGAAACCCTCTATTGGGCACATATCGTTCAGCGTAACGTAGGCACCGGCCATCAGAATCAGCCCGGATATCAGGAATATCCAGGTCGCAACTGCGCGCCCGAGAGTTCCTACCGACCCTTCCGCTTTGGTTGCCGAATACAAAACAAAATATCCGACGACGAGCCAGAAAGTAGCTGGCATAAAGCTAAAGAAGAAACACATCTCCTGGCACTCCTACCTATCGTGAGTGTTCCCTTCGCTCGTTGGCAGCCACTCGCATGGGGCTGTCGAGCATGATATTCAGGGGGAACTCGAATTTAAGTCTTGCGTTAGTGACTCCAACCAGCTGCATACCCAGAATCGCGTCGCAATCCGTATCCTTGAGCGTCTCCTCAACAGTACACTGTGCGGACGTGCACCCCATGACCAATGCAGCATCGTACTCCCTGGCACGCCTCAGCAAGCGCTTGCGCTGCCCAGGCGTCCACATGCAGGTTGTCGGGCAAGGCAAATAACTAGTAAACACGCCCGTTCTAATCCCTTCGCGTTCCAGAGACTCCTTAAGCTCATCCACATATTCTTCGAAGGCAGGCGTTTTGATGCCGTGTTTAAAGAATTGGATGAGCGGTGTGTCGTTGTCACTCGCCAAGCTGGCCGGCGGGCACACGGGACACGAAACGATTAGCACAGAGTTGTAGCTTTTCAGTCTTTCAAAAAGATCCAACGGTTTCAAATGAAGGGGCATGGTCAACCTCCTACGCGGCCGGTAATTCAAGGAAAGCGATCGCCGCTTGGAACACTCCCTGGGCAGCCCGGCGATCTTGGGGCCCTTCGTGGCGATCAGACGTCGCGGAGGGAACGAGGACCCGTGGCTTTGCGTCCCTGACTTTGGTCAGGTTTGCTTTTATCGACCAAGAAATTTTGACGGGTGAGAAGCAACTGTCAATTCTGGGTTGTACTTAGGAGCCCAGATAGCGTCTAACTCGACCATGCGACCCCATAATCATTTTTTTGAAGGACAGAAAATGGCGAGGAGCGGACTCCGGGATGGCCGGCTGAATGTTTATAAATTATGCTGACGGCGGCACTGGAAATCAGGAGCGATTACGTGAAAAGACTCAACCTGGCGGGAACGGTAGCAATTGCAGAAATAGTCGGTACCGTCGGAATCATTGTGTCACTGGTTTTTGTCGCCGTCGGAATCCGTAGTAATACGGCGGAAGTTCGAGCGTCTCAAGTAAACACAATCTATGAAGGAGCTCGCCAGATTGAAATGTCGGTTGCTGGCGATCCGGAGTGGGTAGACATTGTAATACGAGGGCGAAGTCAGACTGCTCAATTATCGGAGGCTGAACAATGGCGGTACGACGCCTACCTGACCTCCACCCTTGATCTTTGGGATAAATTGCTGGCTCGTGCGGCAGATGGCCTGATGGATGACGACGAACTCCGAGGCTGGGATGCTTACTTCGACGACTGGGCGCGACGTTACCTGAGCGGCAGCGACTGGCAAAGAATCAGGTGGCAATTCCCTACTGGCACCACGTTGGTAGAAAAAGTGGATGCTGCAATTATGGGCCCGCCACCCGCCGCCGATTCACATTAGAAAATGTCCGGTTTGGGTCATGAGCAGCCCTTCAGGACCGATGTAGCCAGATGAGGGCTTTTGGGTGGTAAGCGGACATGCGATCCACGCTAATGTCTGCTTTACAGTCTATGGAACAATAGGGAAAAATCGTTCATTCCATCTCCCTCCACCCTCACCTCCAACTCGGCGTCGCCCGGTGCCGAACCCTCCAAAACCGTGTAGATCAGACGCTGCGGTGCATCGTGAGCCAGGTTCTCGAAAATAGCGACCCCTTCGGAACATTGCGTGAGCCGGAAGGGCACGGGCAATTCGTTGTGGGTCACTTTTGCTATATAAAACACCCCATCCGACATGGCCACGAGGCGAAGTGTCTCGTAATTGACCAACTCGTCGTCAGCAACCGACCTTGCAGTACTTTCGCCTTCAAAGGTCGCATCGCTGACTCGGTGCCAGTTCTCGCGTATGACAACTCGGTCCGGAGTCGTCGTCCACTCACCCAAGATCCACTCGACAACGTTCAGCGTGCGGCATTCCTCAGCGCCGGCAGAGGATGTAAGCCACAGGCAAATAAAGATGGCAAATAGTCTTTTCACAGGCAGTCAACCAACCCCGATAATCCATGATGATCGGCCTTCATGGCAGGCTCTCAAATCTGACGTGTCCGCTTCGCGTCATTAACCGCCATTCTAGCCCAATTTCCACCGACGGCAGCTTTCACCGATAGCGGACGTTCAAGGCATCAGAATAGGAGCAATCCGAGCGGCGGCTAATGGCCAGAGGTGGTCATCGGGATTTAACCCGCGAGATTTGCAGCACCTAAACCTTATACTCGAGGAAAAGTGCACCTAACTCGCTGATCTTGATCGGCGAAAAAGCGAACTCTACGGAAGCCTCGATTTGAAGCAAAACCACAACTGTTATATTGATTACCTGCCGTTAAGACGGCCGCCATCTGAATTGGAAAGAGCACGCCATATGCCATATGTGAATCTTCGAAACGGACAAATTTGTAAGGCGATGAATTTCCTGTGGCAATGCACGCTTGTTGTCGTGTTGATTTTTGTTGCCAGCACAAACGCATTTGCCCAGGGACCGTCACCAAGCTACTTCCATGACTTGGGAAGCCAGATTCCCTGGGCAGAGTGTGCCGCTTACCAACCGGGAGGTTCAAGCCAGAAAATTCCTTTCATTCCTGCCATCGTGACCGCTCCTGTGCGGGCTCCGGCCGGAACGCAGGGCTATTCGCGCGATGTTCAGTTTGACTCGCATCTAGTCTTTATCGGCGAAGGAATTGCAGAAACTGAAAGTGACACGGACTCAGTGCCCGATCTCGGCGGTTCGGTAGCCCTTATGGCGCTTCAGCCCACCTCTTCCGCTACGTTCGAGGAGCGGGTAATGATGCTGGCCCGGAAGGGTGCAGTTGCCGTTGCGGTCTTTCCAAAAGACAAACGTGTCTTCTATCCGGTCCTCAAGCCCGAGCTGATGAAAGAATTCGAGGATCTTGTGCCAGTGATCGGATTGAGTCATGACACTGCACGAAGACTGTTCGAGGCCCACAGTCCTCTGGGCGAACAGGATCTGCAACGGTGGATGGAGGGCGGCGAAGCCCCTCGCCTGGGACGCATGGTGCCTAGATTGAGGTGCTACTTCGAAGGGCGCTTTCGTCGGCTTGAGTCGTCCAATATTGTCTTACTGAGTCGGCAGAGTGCAATAGACGAAGTGGAGGCTGCCGAACTACTCCGTCTTAACGAGCGATCAGTGGCGTCCATACTCGACACCTTCGACGGCACCGGCGTTACGTGGACCAAAACACCGGCAGTCTACTTCAAGGGGTATGACGCCAAGGTTTTCTATACCCGCCATTGGGGCGCTGGTTTCGCGGACGCCACCGGCTCGTACCTGTTGAATTCGGAGCGGCCGGATTTCGGACTAGTCGTGCACGAGCACACTCATTCGTTATTTGATCGGAGCTGGGGGGAGACAGTCTCTTTTCTTGCCGAGGGCCTCGCCATGTACGCGCAGGCACAGGCCACAGATCCGATGATGTGCCACCAAAAAACGCGCGAACTACGAGAAGCTGGAGTCTCAGTGCCTCTGGAGAAGTTGCTCGGACACGAGATTGGCACGCCTGGCCAAGCAACTGACTTTGGTTATCCGGCTGCAGGCTCATTTATCGAGTTTCTTTTACATCAGGGCGG
>JBFFOS010000038.1:0-20216 GCA_041574375.1 Woeseiaceae bacterium | reverse complement strand
GAGCGACAGGCATATCGCAAGCGCCACCTCGTCCCGTTCGGCGAATACTTTCCCGTGCCCCCCGCCGTGCGCGAGTGGATGAAAATGCAGAATCTGCCGCACTCCGATCTTGCCAAGGGTGCCGATATTCAGCCGTTGCTGGCGGCAGCCGATGGTACCCAGTTCGGCGTGGTGATCTGCTACGAGGATGCTTACGGGGCGGAGCAACTCTATGCATTGCCGGACGCCGGCCTGCTGATCAACGTAAGCAACGATGCATGGTTTGGTGATTCCATCGCGCCACACCAGCATCTCGAGATTGCGCGAATGCGATCGCTGGAATTCGGGCGACCGACCGTGCGCTCAACCAACACCGGCATCAGCGCATTCATCGGGGCGGACGGTGAGCTTCTGGCAACGGGTAAGCAGTTTACCGCGGAGCTCATGACGGCGAATGTAAAGCCTTATCGGGGAATGACGCCTTATGCCGCCAGCGGAAACTGGCCCATCGTCGGTCTGTGCCTGATCATTCTCGGCATGTTCTGGATTCGCGATCGAGGCCGCTTTTAGGCCCCTAAAGCTGCTGCGAAGAGTGGCCTGATCCTGTACGCTTGCGGGTTTTCACGGCACCCGATTGAAGCAATTCGCATGAGTACCCCCTACAAGCCTCAAGTCATTGAACAGGAAGCGCAGTCACACTGGCAGGAAGCTCGCTGTTTCGAGGTCGACGAAGACCCGAACAAGGAGAAGTTCTACTGCCTGACGATGTTCCCGTACCCGAGTGGGAAGCTGCACATGGGGCACGTTCGCGTATTTACCATTTCGGACGTGATCGCCCGGTTCAATCGTATGCTGGGCAAGCATGTCCTGCAGCCCATGGGTTGGGACGCTTTCGGCATGCCGGCGGAGAATGCAGCCATCAAGCATGGCGTGCCGCCCGCAGAGTGGACCTACAGGAACATCGCGGAAATGCGTGGGCAGCTGGATCGCCTGGGTTACGCCTATGACTGGAGTCGCGAGGTAACGACCTGCCGCCCCGAGTACTACCGCTGGGAACAGTGGCTGTTCACGAGAATGTTCGAGAAGGGCCTTGTTTACCGTAAGAACTCGGTCGTGAACTGGGACCCTGTCGACCAGACCGTGTTGGCCAACGAGCAGGTTATCGATGGTCGTGGCTGGCGGTCCGATGCGCTGGTTGAGCGTCGCGAGATTCCACAGTGGTTCATGAAAACGACGGCGTATGCTGATGAGTTGCTCGACGAGCTCGATCGCATGCCCGGCTGGCCGGACTCGGTCAAGACCATGCAACGCAACTGGATCGGCCGCTCGGAAGGCGTCGAGTTGTCGTTTGACGTCAAGGGCGAAGAAGATCCTCTGACCGTGTACACGACGCGTCCTGACACGCTCATGGGCGTAACGTATATGGCTGTTGCTGCCGAGCATCCGCTCGCCACCAAAGCAGCCAGGAATAACCCCGAGGTCGCGGCCTTCATCGAAGAGTGCGTCAAAACAGATGCGGCCGAAGCAACGCTCGAGACAATGGAAAAGAAGGGCATGCCGCTCGGCATTTCCGCCATTCACCCGCTGACCGGTGACGAAGTGCCGCTGTGGGTCGCCAACTTTGTTCTCATGAGCTATGGGACAGGTGCTGTCATGGCTGTTCCCGGCCATGACGAGCGCGACTGGGAGTTCGCCAAGAAGCACGGTGTGGAGATCAAACAGGTCATCGCGCCGGCAGATGGCAGCGAGATCGATATCCAGGAGGCCGTGTTCATCGACAAGGGCGTGCTCGTCAATTCGGGCGAATTTGACGGCATGGACTTCGACACGGCTTTCAATGCGATAGCCGATCATTTCGAAGAAACCGGGCGCGGTCGGCGCACAGTCAATTATCGCCTGCGAGACTGGGGCGTATCGCGACAGCGGTACTGGGGAACGCCAATCCCGATTATCTATTGCGATGACTGCGATGCGGTGCCGGTTCCCGAAGAGGACCTGCCTGTCGTACTGCCCGAGAATGTGACCGTCACGGGCACGGGTTCACCGCTCAAGGATATGCCCGAGTTCGTCAATGTTGCCTGCCCGAAATGCGGTAAGGACGCTCGCCGCGAGACGGACACGTTCGACACATTCGTCGAGTCGTCATGGTATTTCGCGCGGTATGCCTGCCCGGACAACGATACGGCCATGCTCGACGAGCGGGCGGCCTACTGGACGCCCGTCGATCAGTACACAGGCGGGATCGAGCACGCGATTCTGCATCTCTTGTATTCGCGCTTTTTCCAGCGCGTCATGCGAGACGAAGGCCTGACCGATATTTCCGAGCCGTTCACCAATCTGCTGACGCAGGGCATGGTGCTCAAGGACGGCGCCAAAATGTCGAAAAACAAAGGTAATACGGTCGATCCGCAGGAGCTGATAGCTCGCTACGGGGCCGATACTGTGCGCCTGTTCATGATGTTTGCCGCGCCGCCGGAGCAGTCGCTGGAGTGGTCGGACGATGGCGTACAGGGCAGCTTCCGCTTCCTGAAGCGCTTCTGGAATGCCGTGGTCGATCACACCGATGCCGGACCGGTTAAACCGCTTGACCCGGATGCGCTGACGGATGAACACAAAGAGCTGCGTCGCAAGACCCACCAGACGATTGCCAAGATCGGCGACGACATCGGCCGGCGCAGCAGTTTCAACACGGCGGTCGCGGCTGCTATGGAACTGCTGAACGCGGTCAACAAGTTCGAAGATACGTCCGCAGCAGGGCGCGCGGTCGAACACGAAGCGCTCGAGGCCGTCGTGCTCATGTTGTCGCCGATGACGCCGCACATTTGCCATGCACTCTGGAAAGAACTCGGGCACAAGACGGCACTGATCGATCAGCGCTGGCCGGAATTTGACCAGTCGGCGCTCGAGCTCGACATGATCGAACTCGTCATCCAGGTTAACGGCAAGTTGCGAGGCCGCGTTTCCGTGCCCGCAGAGGCGGACAAGGAATCGATAGAAAAGCTGGCAATTGCCGACGAGAACGTGCAGCGATTTGTCGAAGGCAAGGAAATTCGTAAAGTCATCGTCGTGCCAGGGCGCCTGGTGAATATTGTTGTTTAGACTGGCGACATTCGCGCTGCTGACGCTGGTCGCTGGCTGCGGCTTTCATTTGCAGGGTGCATTCACGACGCCGGCGGAGATGGAGCGCACCTACATTGCGCCTGCCGATCGGCACAGCATTTTCTATCACAAATTACGCGCGGGGATGAAAGCGGCAGGTGTGCAGGTCGTTGATAATGCGTCCGATGCAACAGCAACATTCTCGATTCTCATCGATGAAACTGATCGACGCGTCTTGTCGGTCTCCGCGCGCAATGTGCCGACGGAATACGAGGTTTATTACACGATAGAGTACGCCCTGGACGACGGCGCGAAGAACCTGCTTGACGTTCAGAGGCTGACGTTAACCCGTGACTATACGTACGACTCGACGCTGGTGCTTGGCAAAGCAAAGGAAGAGGAACTGCTGCGGGACGCCATCGTCGATGACCTTGTCCGTATTGTCCTGAAGCAAATTTCCACGCTTTGAGTGAGGTACTCACCGTCGCCGACGTTGATCATGAAGTGTTGTCAGGGTTTCTCGGGCGCTTCGACCTCGACTTGATCGTCCAGTCCACGGACGACGTAATTGCCGGCAGTTTCTGGGGCGATGCGGAAGCGGGCATTGTCGGGCATTCGGTTTTTGTGCGGCCGGATACGCCCGTCCATTCACTCCTGCACGAGTCAAGCCATGTCATCTGCATGGATGGCGACAGGCGCAGCCGGCTTGACCGGGATGCCGGTGGCGATGACCTCGAAGAATCTGCTGTTTGCTACCTGCAGATCGTGCTCGCCGATCACATTGTCGGCGTGGGGCGTGAGCGCATCATGGCTGACATGGATGCCTGGGGTTACAGTTTTCGCCTCGGCAGCACCCGCGCCTGGTTCGAAAACGACGCCGATGATGCGCAGAAATTTCTTTTAAATCATAACCTTATTGATAGTTCGGGCGAGCCTACATTTTTCCTTAGACCGTGATGCGTGGCCGCGGTGTATAGTCCGGTATGGCCTGGATTCGCTACCTTGCTTACTTCGTCGCTATCGCCTTTATCACGTGGGCGCTGACGCAACTCGAACTCTCATCGCCGGGGAGTCTCAAGCTGCATATCCTGATGAGCGAGACCGATGTCTACGGCACCAGTGAGTTCTCTCCGGTTGAAATTATCCAGGCGATCATCCTCGGTGTGTGCGGGGTCATTCTGGGCTGGGTCGCGAAATACTGCCCGTCTCAGCGGCCGCTGGCATTCCCGCTCGGTGGCCTGGCGCTGGCTTTTTTGATCCGCGAACTCGACTATTTTCTGGACCGCTACCTGATCGACAATCTCTGGCAGGTGCTGGTCGCCATCGCCAGCGCACTGGTCATTACGTACACATTCCGGCATCGTCGACGCTTGCAAATCGCGCTCGCACGCCTCTGGCCATCGCCCGGACTGACCTTGTTGTTCTCGGGTGCCGTCATTCTGTTTGCCTTCGTGCGTCTCGTTGGCCACGAGCCTTTGTGGATGTCGATCCTGGGCGACAGCTATCAGCGTGTAATCAAGCTCGCCGTCGAGGAATTCATCGAGCTGATCGGTTATTTCCTGTGGATGATCGGAACAATCGAGTATGCATTCCAGGCGCGGGCGATTGCGTATAAAGCGCCGCAGCCAGCCGCTCGGCGACGCCGTGAAAAGCGGCGACATGACGCGGAGGGCAAGTTCTAGCGAATCCGGTGCCAGTCACCTGATTACAGAATGGTGGGATTGGGTGCGTCCCCATAGACCTCTTCAGGATCAAAGACCTTCTCGGTCTCGGTCCACTCCAGTTCCACGTGGCCATCCGCCTGCTTCGACGCGTAGTCCTTCCCTACCGGCACCTTGCGATAGAAACATGACCGATAGCCGACGTGGCAGCTCGCACCACCCGCGACGTCGACCCGCAGCCAGATGCAGTCCTGGTCGTCGTCGACGAGGAGCTCACGTACGGTCTGAACCAGTCCGCTGGTTGCGCCCTTGTGCCACAGGACCTGGCGGCTGCGGCTATAGTAGTGCGCCTCGCCTGTCGAAATCGTCAGTTGCAGCGCTTCGGTATTCATATAGCCCTGCATCAACAGTTCACCACTGTCGGCATCAGTAGTAACAACGGTAATCAGCCCTCGGTCGTCAAACTTCGGTGCGAGGTCGTTACCTTCCTCGACCTGTTCGATGGATGCTCGGGCTTGAAATCGTACGGGTGCACCAGACATTGTGATTTCTCGAAATTATTGCGGGCCGGAAGAATACCTAGCGTAGCCACCGTCAGCAATGTTGTTATGATTGCGTTTTTTGATGGGCCGGACCCAAACACTATGACCATACAGCTGCATGACACACTCTTGGGCAGGAAAGTCCCGTTCGAGCCACTGAAGGAAGGCGAGGTGACGATGTACCTGTGCGGGCCCACGGTCTACAACTTTGCTCATATCGGCAATGCGCGGCCCGCCGTAGTCTTTGATCTGCTGGCCCGAATCCTGCGACGCCGATACAAGCTCACGTTTGCTCGTAATATCACCGACGTCGATGACAAGATCATCGCGGCATCGCAGGAGACTGGCGAGCCGATCGAGGCGATCACGGCTCGCTATGCCAAAGTCTATAACGACGACATGGGCGCGCTTGGTGTACAGCCACCCGATATCGAGCCCTACGCGACACAGCATATTGATGTGATGATCGCGATGATTGAAAAACTCATCGCCGGCGGGTTTGCCTACGAGGCCGAAGGCCATGTGCTGTTCGATGTCGGCGCATGCGAGAAATACGGCGAACTGTCGAAGCGAGACTTGCGAGAAATGATCGCGGGTTCGCGTGTCGAGGTGGCGCCGTACAAAAAAGCGGCGCAGGACTTTGTCTTGTGGAAGCCGTCGGAGGCCGAACAACCGGGCTGGAATTCACCGTGGGGCCGGGGTCGCCCGGGTTGGCATATCGAGTGCTCAGCCATGGCAGAAAAGCATCTTGGCGAGACGATCGATATTCACGCCGGTGGCATGGACCTCGTGTTCCCACATCATGAAAACGAGTGCGCTCAATCGAGTTGCGCGCACGGCGGTGCGCCGTTTGCACGCTACTGGCTGCATAACGGTTTCCTGTCAATCGACGAAACCAAGATGTCGAAATCGCTGGGCAATGTCTTGCTCGTCCACGATCTGATCGAGACGATTCCGGGCGAAGTTATTCGCCTGGCACTTCTGGGCGCCCATTACCGGCAGCCGCTCGACTGGTCCGCCGAGACACTTTCATCGGCACGTCGCATGCTGGATCGCCTGTATGGTGCCGTCCGTGGTATCGAAATTTCCGATGAGGCGCGG
Organism: Woeseiaceae bacterium; assembly: GCA_041574375.1. Classification (GTDB taxonomy): domain Bacteria; phylum Pseudomonadota; class Gammaproteobacteria; order Steroidobacterales; family Woeseiaceae; genus UBA1847. The sequence goes on along the minus strand of JBFFOS010000038.1, from coordinate 13,834 downwards.
GCGGCAGCCGAGGTGCCGGCCGCACTCGTGGAGGCACTCGAGGATGACATCAATACGCCAAAGGCCCTGGCCGAGTTCTTTGCCCTGGCGCGCGCGCTGAACAAGTCAAACGATTCGGCTGAAATAGAAGCCCTGGCTGCGCAAATGTATGCCGCGGGCGATCTCATGGGCCTGCTCTGCAGTGATCCCGAGGCGTGGTTTGCCGGGGATGTGGAGGGTGACATGCCAGCGGACGAAGTCGAATCGCTGATTGCGAAGCGCAACGAGGCGCGGGCCGCGAAAGACTTCCAGTCAGCCGATGCGATCCGCGACCAGCTCGCGGAAGCGGGTATAACGATCGAAGACGGCGCAGGTGGTACCACCTGGCGCCGTAACGGGTGACCTGATGGCGAGCGAAGTCCGGGCGGCACAACAGGAAATCATCGAGGAATTCAGCCTGTTCGAGGACTGGATGGACCGCTACCAGTACATCATCGATCTCGGTCGCCGGCTCCCCGAGTTTCCCGATGAGCTGCGAACCGAAGAAAACCGCATACGCGGCTGCCAGTCGCAGGTGTGGTTTGTGGCCGAGCGCAGGGACGGCCGCCTCTATTTTCAGGCGATCAGTGATGCGGCAATCGTCTCGGGCCTGATCGCACTGTTGCTGCGGCTCTACAATGGCCGGGATCCGCAGGACATTCTCGACTCACCGCCCGATTTCGTAAGCGCACTGCAGCTCGAAAGCCACCTGAGCCCAACGCGCAGTAACGGGCTCAGCTCCATGCTGACGGCGATTCGCGGGTTCGCCGCGGAGGCACTAGAGGCGGACTGATGCCGAATGCCATCAGCCGGGCGCTCGCCAAACCGCTGATCTGGTTCGTGCGTTTCTATCGCCTGGCGATTTCGCCCTGGCTGGGGATGAATTGTCGTTTTCAGCCAACCTGTTCCAGTTACGCCATCGAGGCATTGCAGGTTCACGGCGTGTTGAAAGGAAGCTGGCTTGCCGCGAAGCGCATCGGGCGCTGCCATCCATGGGGCGATTCCGGCTATGACCCGGTCCCGGGCACCGAAGGCGACAACGATGAAGCCGAGTGACATCGGCCGCGCAATTGCGTATCCGCTGGTAACACCAGCCGTACTCGTGCCGCTCGTGGTGTTCTGGCTACTCATAGTTTTTGCGCAATGGGGCGGCTTACTCGGCCTGTTCCTCCTGTTCCTGGTTATTCCTGCGGTCTTTCGATTTCAGATGATCGTTCTCGAGGCACGTGCGCGCGGGATCGAACCAGCGACGCCCGACGCCGAGTTTTTCAACTGGTTCGGCAATGCCTGGTCGCTGTTTCCTGTCCCGATTTCGATATTGCTCATCTGGGCGATTCTTGAATCGGCCGAGAACTTCGGCCTGGCCACAGCGGGAGGCACGGCTTTTCTCGCGTCTGTGTTTTTTCCGGCCTCGCTCGCCGTGCTGGCGATCACGCACTCGCCACTGCAAAGTATCAACCCGGTGGCGATTGCGCGGCTCATGGGCCGCTGCGGCAGTACGCTGTGGATTGCAACGGTTTTCCTGTTCTTTGCTTGCTGGCTTGTCTACCTGAGCGACGCGATGCCCGCGCTGCTCGCGAGCTTGGTGCAATTGCTTCTTTCATTTTCGTTTTTTTCTCTCGTGGGCAGCCTGATCGAGCCATACCGAATCGTCGAGGCGGTCTATATTCCCGATGCCGTGGAACGAAATGCCGAAGAGGTGCGGGGCGATATCGAAAAGCAGCGTACGGATGTGCTCACACACGCCTATGGCTTTATCAGCCGCGGCAACCGGGAGGGCGGTATCAGGCACGTCATTGCTGCGATCCAGAGCGACGGTGATCCCGCCGGCGCGTGGGCATGGTATTTCGATCGCATGCTGGGCTGGGAGAACCAGCAACACGCGCTGTTTTTTGCACAGAATTATGTGCACGATGCGTTCCGCCACGGGGAGGACATAACGGCGCTCAAGGTCATAATGCGCTGCAGGCTGGTCGATGCAGGCTTCAAGCCGTTTGCGGAGGATCGGCAGACCGCTGTCGCGGCAGCCGAACGCCATCGAAATATCGAACTCGCGGATGTGCTGAAACGCGGCTGAGGCGCTACAATACGCTGTATGGACAAACGTTTGCTTACCATTCTGCGCTGCCCGGTGACGCATAAGGGCTTGTCAGTACTGAAAAAAGACAAGCTGGAGAAGATCAACAAGGCCATTAGTGCCGGCGAGGTCTCCACGCACGAGGGCGTACGCGTCGACGAGCCCCTCGTCGAAGCGCTCGTGACGGATGACGGCAAGCGGGTCTATCCGGTCAATGACGGTATCCCGGTCCTGCTCGAAGGTGAATCGATTCACACGGAGCAGCTTGTTTGAAGATTCGGGCTAATCAGCTTTCGTCACACCTCAAGAAATCACTTGCTCCCTGCTACCTCGTCACTGGTGACGAACACCTTCTTGTTTCAGAAGCGCTGGATGCAATTCGTGACGCGGCAAAAGCGCGCGGGTTTGGCAATCGCGAATTGCATGTAGCCACCACGGGTTTCGATTGGGTCCAGTTGACCGCGTCGACCGGCAACATGTCGTTGTTCGCCGAGCAACGCATCATCGAATTACGTTTACCCACGGGCAAACCGGGCCGGTCGGGTGGCCAGGCAATCGTCGACCTTGCAGAGCAGGCCGGTCCCGAACTCCTGTTCCTCGTGACAGGGCCCAAGCTCGACAGGGGAAGTACGAATGCCAAGTGGGCAAAGACGCTCGATCAGAAAGGCGTAAGTCTGCCTGTCTGGCCAATTACGCCACGTGAGTTGCCGGGCTGGATTGCCAATCGCATGCGGCAAGCGGGTTTGCAACCGGATCGAGATGCGGTGGCCATGATAGCGGATCGCGTCGAAGGCAATCTGCTCGCAGCCGGACAGGAGATTGAAAAATTACGATTGCTGCTGGGTGAGGGCAAGGTCACGGCCGAAGATGTCAACGATGCGGTGGCCAACAGCAGTCGCTACGATGTTTATGGTCTGGCCGATGCGGCGATCGCCGGCGATGCGTCACGAGCAGTCAGGATCCTGGGAGGACTTAAGGCTGAGGGTGTCGAGCCTGTGATCGTCATGTGGGCATTGACACGCGAATTGCGCACGCTGGCCACACTCGATGACGCGGTCCGCCAGGGAACAGACCTTGGCAGTGCGATGCAGTCGGCGCGCGTGTGGAATAACCGCCAGGGACTCATGCGCAGCTGTATAGGCAGGCATCAGCATGGAGATTTTCACCGTATGCTCAAGGCGAGCGGGCGTGCAGATGCGGCTGCAAAGGGACAGCGGTATGGAGACCCCTGGCAAATGGCGGCTGATATTGTCATCGGGATGGCGCGCACGTGAAACCCATTGGCGTTTTCGGTGGCACATTTGATCCGATTCACTATGGGCACCTGCGATCCGCCTTCGAGATGCTGCAGGCCCTCGACTTCGAGGAAGTGCGCTTCATACCCTGCGGAGACCCACCCCACCGCGGTGTGACCTACGCCAACGCCATGCAGCGCTATCGCCTCGTTGAATGCGCCATAGACCGGCAGGAAGGCTTTGTGGCGGATGATCGGGAGGTCCGGCGTGACGGGCCGTCGTACACCATCGATACACTAATCTCGTTGCGAGAGGAATTTCCGGCGCGCGCTCTGGGTCTGATCGTAGGAATGGATGCTTTTCTGGGCTTACCCGGCTGGCATCGATGGGACGAGATACTCGATGTGGCGCACATTATCGTTGCACACCGCCCTGGCTGGAAAGCACCGGACATAGGCGTGCTGGGCGAGATGATCACCGAGTGCGGCACACACAAGGTCGACGATCTGCATGTCACAGAGAACGGTCGAATTCACATACATGCTGTTACGCAGCTGGAGATATCGTCGACGGAAATTCGCGACCTCGTCGCGGCGGGCCGCGATCCGCGCTTCCTGATGCCGGACGCGGTTCGCGACGAGATTTTGAAAACCGGGATTTACAAAGGAGACTGACATTTGAACAAGCGCGAGAACCACGCATGAACAGTGAAGCACTGACTGACCTGGTCGTCGATGCGCTGGATGACGTCAAGGCCAAGGATATTGTTCGGCTCGACGTTCGTGACATGACGGCGGTTACGGATTACATGGTTGTGGCCAGCGGCACATCGAATCGGCACATAAAGGCATTGGTCGACAATGTTGCCGAAAAGGCGAAAGCTGCGGGTCATCGCCCGATAGGTATCGAAGGTGAAGATGGCGGCGAGTGGGTGTTGCTCGACCTGCAGGACACACTGGTACACGTCATGCTGCCCAAAGTGCGCGAGTTCTATAACCTGGAGAAGCTCTGGTCGATTTCCCCGTCGAGCAATGTGACGGCAACCGACGGGTAAGCTGTGCACATTAGACTTCTGGCCGTTGGTGATCGCCAGCCGTCCTGGGTGGACGAGGCCTTCGGCATCTACACTGACCGGTTTCCACGTGAGTGGAAGTACCGTACTGATGTCATTCCGACCGCGGCCCGCAGCAAGAGTGACAAGTCGCGTAAGGCGCTGGAGGCCGAGAGCGGCCTGATTCTCGGCAAGTTGAGCAGCACGGAGCAGCTGATCCTGCTCGATGAGCGGGGCAGGCAACTGAGCAGCAAAGGCCTGGCCGGCAAACTGGCAAACTGGCAGAGTGATGGCCGCGACCTGTGTTTCGTGATCGGCGGCCCGGACGGCGTATCCGATGCGTGCCGGCAGCGCGCCGACTTCACGTGGTCATTGTCACAACTGACGTTGCCGCATGGCCTGGCCCGCGTACTATTCGTCGAGCAACTCTACCGCGCGCACTCTCTGCACACCGGCCACCCCTATCACCGGGCATAAACGATCATGATCCGACCGCCAGCATTGCACCTCGCATCAACGTCGCCGCGGCGTCGCGAAATCCTCACGGCTTTGCAGCTCGAGTTCTCGGTGGGGCATGTCGATGTTGATGAAACGCCGCAGGTTGGCGAGGCTCCTGCGGATATGGCTCTGCGCCTTGCCAGGGCCAAGGCCGAGGCAGGCAACGCGGGCACGCATGACCTCGTGCTGGCTGCCGACACGGTTGTCGTTGTCGATGGGCATTCGCTTGGCAAACCTGCCGATGAACAGGATTGCCTGGCCATGCTGGATGCTCTGTCGGGCCGCAGCCACAAGGTGCTAACCGGCGTCGCCCTGCGCGGTCCCGACGGGACCAGCACCGCCCTGTCTGAGACAGATGTGTATTTTCGCGAAATCAGTCGCGACGAGGCGCGCGCATACTGGCAAAGTGGGGAGCCCAGTGACAAAGCGGGAGCATATGCCATCCAGGGACTTGGCGGCGTGTTTGTCGAACGGATCGAGGGCAGTTATTCGGGCGTCGTCGGGTTACCGGTTTTTGAGACGGTCGCTCTGCTCAGAGAGGCAGGACTTGACGTAGTGACAATGTGGACAGCCCATGGCAGATGAATCACAAAAAGAAGAAATACTGATCAATGTAACGCCCAGTGAAGTGCGTGCCGCATTGCTGGAAAACGGCGTATTGCAGGAAGTTTACGTTGAACGTGCGGCGTGTCGTGGGCTGATCAGCAATATCTACAAAGGCAGGGTGATGCGCGTACTGCCCGGTATGCAGGCGGCGTTCATTGATATCGGCCTGGAGCGCACGGCGTTCCTGCATGCGTCCGACATTGCCAATGTCAAACCTGCTGAAGATCCGGAGCATGTGCCCAATATTCGTGAACTCGTGCGCGAAGGCGACGAGATCATGGTGCAGGTCGTCAAGGACCCGCTCGGCAACAAGGGGGCGAGACTCACGACGTACATCACTCTGCCATCACGCCACCTCGTATTGCTGCCACGCAGCAATACCGTGGGCGTATCCGCACGCATTGAAGATGAGCAGGAGCGCGATCGCTTGCGGGTTATGGTCGAGGAGTTGCTGGCGGAGCAGGATCTCGACTGCGGGGCCATCGTGCGGACAGTGGCCGAAGGCGCGAACAAGGACGCACTGGCCGCTGATTTGCGCTATTCCCTCAAGTTGTGGGCTGTCGTCAATGAGCAGTGCAGCAAGCGCAGCGTAAAATCACTGATACACGAGGACTTATCCCTGCCGCTTCGGGTGCTGCGCGACATGGTGACTGCGGATGTCGAGCGAATTCTGGTCGATTCCCGGGATGATTTCACGGCGATGCAGGAATTCGCGACGACTTTTGTGCCCGACTCGGGTCCAACCATTGAATTCTATGAGCGGCGCCGCCCGATTTTCGATCTGCATGGAATAGAGGATGAGATTCGCAGGTCGCTGGAGAGGAGCATTCCCTTGAAGTCGGGTGGCTACCTGATTTTCGACCAGACCGAGGCGATGACCACGGTCGATGTGAACACGGGGGGCTACGTCGGTCATCGCAACCTTGAGGAGACTATTTATCGCACCAACCTCGAGGCAGCCGTGGCAATTGCAAGGCAGCTGCGGCTGAGGAACCTGGGTGGAATCATCATCATCGATTTCATTGATATGGAAGAAGCTGACCACCGCGATAATGTTCTGCATGTGTTGGAACAGTCGCTTGCCCGCGACCATGCACGGCACCAGATTACACCCGTCTCTCCGCTGGGACTTGTCGAAATGACGCGAAAGCGCACCCGTGAGAGCCTGCAGCACGTGCTGTGCGAGGACTGCCCGGCATGCACTGGGCGCGGCTTTGTCATGACCGCAGAAACCGTCTGTTTCGAGATATTTCGCGAGATCATTCGTCAATCCCGGCAATTCGAATTCGACGAAGTCATGGTGTTGGCCAACCAGGACGTCATTGAGCTGCTGCTAGATGAACAGGCGCGTAGCCTGGCAGAACTCGAGGAGCAGAGCGGCAAGTCAATTCGCCTGCAGACGGAGTCACTGTATCTGCAGGATCAGTTCGACGTGGTTCTGATGTAAACGGCCACCGCATGAAAAGCTTCTTCCAGACACTATTCAAGATTACGGCGTACACGGCCTCGGCGCTGCTGATCCTGATGGCTGTCGGCGTCGGGCTGTTTCGCCTGTTTCTGCCGCGCCTTCCTGAATACCAGGAAGCGATCAAGGAACGAGCGAGCGAGGCCATCGGCATGGAAGTCGAATTCTTGAGCATGAACGCACGATGGGGCCTGAGTGGCCCTGAACTCGAGTTCTACGAGGCTGAACTGATTCGCCGCCACAATCAGAGTCCGTTGATCGCCGCGGATCGCGTGAGCGTCGGTATTTCCATTAATAGCCTGGTATTCGACCAGGAATTCGTCGTCGACAGGATTCTGATTCGCAATACCAGCATAGAAATACGGCAGCTCGAGGACGGCGGATGGTGGGTTCAGGGTGAAGTGCTCGGTGACTTGCCGCAGACACTGGACGCAGGGCGACAGGCGTTCGGTGAGAAGGAGTTTGTCGCCGAAAATGTGGAAATCCAGTTCCTGCAATCTGGCGACCAGCAACCAAGAACACTTGACGTTCGTCGTGCCCTGGTCAGTTTCGACGAACGTCGTATCGCCTTTGACGCAAATATCAGGTTGCCGGGCGACCTTGGGCGACAGGCCACGATATCGGCAACACAGCTGCTCGGAGTTCCCGAGGAACGGCGCAGCTGGGATGTAACCGTTGAGGCCGATGACGTGCTGCTTGCGGGCTGGTCGGCCCTGCACCCGGCAATTCAGGATCGCGTTCTTTCCGGAAGCGGCGACATTGACCTGTCGTTGGTGTATGCGGACAAGCGCGTAAACCGTGCGACAGCCGATGCCGATCTCAAGAATATATCGCTTGTCGAGGGGCAGATCTTTGACCTGGCCGGCCGCTTTGAGCTGGACACGTCGTTCGATGGGTGGCTGGTAGCAGCTGAGGAGTTCCAGATATCGAATGAGGATCACACATGGCCGGAATCCTCTCTGCGCGCCGAGGCCAGTACCGCTGCAGACGGCAGCGTTGTAGTCCTCGATCTGCGCGCGTCTTATCTCAATCTCGACGATAGTTCGCTGGTCCTTCCGTTGCTGCCGACCGAGCACCGGGAGCAGTTGACGAATCTCTCACCGACTGGAGAAGTGCGCGGCCTGGCCGCCACGATGTCTGACCTCGACACCGACACACCCCGATTCGACGTCGGGGCACGTTTCACAAATGTGGGGATTGCAGCGGCGGACAAGCGGCCGGGTGTCCGCGGCTTCAGTGGTGACTTGCGTGCGGACGGTTCCGGCGGCCGTATTGAAGTCCAGTCCTCGAACATGTTGCTGGACCTGCCGCAGATCATGGACGATGCCATCGACATATCGAGGGCGGACGGCACGATCATCTGGCGTAACAGCAACAATCGTACGACGGTTCTTTCGGACAGTATTCGGATCGCCAACCCGGTGTTCGACAGCCGTATGAGCCTGCACCTGACGATTGATGATGATGGCAGCTCACCCGACATCGATCTCGATGGCAGCTTCACGGTCAATGATGTTGGCAGCGCGCGGCGTTACATCCCCCGCAAGATAATGAAGCCGAAGTTGTACAACTGGTTCCAATTGGCGCTCGTCGACGGGTCTGTCGAACGCGGCACGATTCGTCTCAACGGCCTCCTCAACAAGTTTCCGTTCGACAACAATGAGGGCAAACTCCTGGTCGAAGGCACGATGCGAAACCTGACGCTCAAATACCACAAGGATTGGCCTGCGACCGAGCAAGCTGATGTGGATATCGTTCTCGACAACACGCGTTTGTACTCGGTTCGAAACCGTTCAGTCAGTGCGGGTAACCAGGCGATCGACGCAAGCATCGATATTCCGAACCTGCGTAAGCCGGTCCTGTCGATCGACGCACTGATAACAGGCTCGCTCGAAACCATGCGGCAGTTTGCGCTGCAGAGTCCGATTGACGGATTTACGGGCGGGAACCTGAACCGGCTGGCAGTTGACGGCGATGCATCGTTTCACCTCGACCTGACCGTGCCATTCGCGAATGTGCCAGCCACCACGGTTGCCGGGCTTCTGAGAAGCAACAACGGTACGCTCGTTGTTGACGGGCTAAATGCGCCGATTACAGATCTCATCGGCGAAATAGCCATCACCAGGGAACAAATTACGGGTGACTCACTGGGCGGGCAATTTCTGGGCGAAGAAGTCAGTTTCCGCCTCGCTTCCGGCGACGACCCGCGTTTCTTCACGATCGCCACGGCCACGGGCATTGCCACCGCAACCGGTCTTGTCGAGGAACTGGGTGTGCCACTTGAGGGCTTGATTGAGGGAGCGACAGAGTACGAAGCACGCTTGTTGTTCCCGCGTGGGCAACGGGAGAGCGGCACCCCGTTCACTGTCCAGGTCGAAAGCGCGCTCGAAGGCCTTGCGCTGAAATTCCCCGAGCCCGTAGGCAAGACGGCTGACGAAAGCCTTGGTTTTCGCGGCGATATCCGCTTTATGCCGGGCGGTGAACTGATCGAGAGTTCAGGGTCGTCCGATAATGGGCTGGAATGGGCATTGTCGGTCACCAAATCGGATGGGAACTGGGATTTCGACCGCGGTGTCCTCATAGCTGGTGGCGGCGATATCGCGCCTGCCGAGACACGTGGGCTGCACATTCGTGGTACGACGGGGACCGTCCGTCTCGACGAGTGGCTCGACCTATCCCGAGCCGGCGCCAAAAAGACAGGTGCGGCCGATCGCATTCGTTCGATTGAACTGAACGTAGCCGACCTGTTTGCCGTTGGCCAGCATCTGCGGAACCACCAGGTGCGCCTCGATCGAAGCGCCCGCGACTGGCTCGTACAGATCGAAGGTGACGATGTCGTCGGTTCTGTGTTCGTTCCCTACGAATTTAATGCGGACCGTGCCATGGTCGTGGAAATGGAGCGAATGTATCTTCCGGGAGACGATGTCACTCCAGTCACCGAGTCGACGCCCGACCCGCGGACGCTACCGTCAATAATGCTGCAGGCAGACGACTTTGCGCTGGGCGGCAGATACCTAGGCACGGTCGAGGCCTCCTTGACACGGACGGAGGACGGCTTCGAAGCAGACAAGCTGACGGCGACAGACCAGAGCTTCGAAATTATCGGCACAGGGCGCTGGGTTGCAGATGAACGGGAAGCGCTGGGAAGTCGCACTTACGTTACGGCAACGCTGAACAGCACCGATGTCGAGTCGACGTTGGGGCGTTTGGATTTTGTGCAGGGGGTCAGCGGCGAGACGATGGGCATTTTCTTCGATCTGACCTGGCCAGGCGGTCCGCGTGCCGACTTTCTCGACGTAGTCGACGGACAAGTCCAGATCCGCATGGAGGAAGGTCAGCTTGAGGAAGTCGAGCCCGGCGCCGGTCGCATGCTTGGCCTGGTCAGTTTCGTTGCCTTGCCGCGCCGCCTCTCGCTCGACTTTCGTGACGTCTTCAACAAGGGGTTCGGCTACGATTCCATCACCGGCACATTTGATATCGTTGCCGGCAATGCGACGACCTGCGACCTGTCTCTGGAAGGGCCTGCAGCAAATATCGGCATCGTAGGCCGAACAGACCTTGCAGCCAGCGAGTACGAACAGGCTGCGGTCGTCACAGCTAAAGTAGGAAACACCCTGCCAATCGTTGGTGCGGTTGTCGGTGGCCCGCCAGGCGCTGCCGCAATGCTGATCTTCTCGCAGATTTTCAAGAAACCGCTGGAGGAGGTAGGCCGCGTGTTCTATGAAATTGTGGGACCGTGGGATGATCCCGATATTGGCTCGGCTGATGAGGAGAGCTTCGTCCGCTTCGGCGAGCTGGCCGGATGTCTCTCGGAGACGGACCAGGAATGACATGCGCGTAGCTGCGATTCAGATGAACAGCGGACCCGATGTGTCGGCCAACCTGCAGTTGGCAGGGCAGTTGCTCGACGAGGCAGCGGCTGCGGAGTGCGTGCTTGCCGTGCTGCCGGAAAATTTCGCTCTGATGCCGGAGCGAGGCAAGGACAAGGCCCGGTACGCGGAGAAACCGGGTGACGGGCCGATTCAGGCGTTCTTGTCGGAGATCGCAGCAAGGAACGGCATGTGGATAATCGGTGGCAGCATGCCGTTGGTATCGCCGGACATTGCGGCGGAGCGCGTGTACGGCGCCTGCCCGGTCTACGATGCCGATGGCAAGGCCAAGGTTGTCTATCGCAAGATTCACCTGTTCGATGTCGACCTCGTCGACAAGCAGGAGTCCTACCGCGAGTCGAACTCGATGTTCCCCGGCAATGAGGTCGTTACCGTGGACACACCGGTAGGTCGAGTGGGGCTCACTATCTGCTACGACCTGCGATTCCCGGAGATGTTTCGACAACTCGTCGATGCGGGCTCGGTCATGTTCACCGTACCGGCTGCGTTTACGGCAACGACGGGTGAAGCGCACTGGCACACGCTGTTGCGGGCCCGCGCAATCGAAAATCTGGCATATGTAGTCGCACCCGGGCAATATGGCCGGCACCCGGACGATCGATCGACGTACGGACACTCACTGATTTGTGATCCCTGGGGCCGGATTCTGGCCGAACAGGCGAGTGGTAACTGCGTGGTCGCTGCCGATATCGACCCGGAATTGCCGATACGACTGCGCAGTGAGTTTCCGGCACTCTCGAATCGACGTCTGACCTGACAGGCACGCAAACAAACGGAAGGGCAATGAGCGCAACTGAGCAGACCTCGATCGATGCAGTCATGACACGCCTGCTTGAGCCAGCCGGGCTCGGCGAGCGGCAGCTGTCCCTGACGCTGGGCAGCCTGATGCGCAGCGGTGTCGACTACGCGGATCTTTACTTTCAGGTGAGCAGGCAGGAAAGCTGGACGCTCGAAGACGGGATCATTCGTGAGGGGAGCTTTAGTCTCGATCAGGGTGTGGGCGTGCGCGCGAACAGTGGTGAGAAGACCGGGTTTGCGTATTCGGATGAACTCGTACTGCCCGCTCTGCAGTCTGCAGCTGGCGCCGCGCGCGCGATTGCGAAACAGGGGCAGGAGAAAAGTGTCCAGGCATGGCGGCGCAATTCACCGGCCGTGCTGTACCCGGACTCGGATCCGACGACGAGTATCGACGACGCCCAGAAAACCGGCCTGCTCCTGGAACTCGATGCTGCCGTGCGTGGTCTCGACAGCCGCGTCGAGCAGGTGATTATCAGTATGGCGAGCAGCCAGGACCTCATCCTGTGCGCCGCTTCCGACGGTACGATGGCAGCTGATGTGCGGCCGCTTATCCGACTCAATATCAGCGTGATACTCGAGCAGGATGGCAAGCGTGAGCAAGGCTATGCGGGTGGCGGCGCACGCGCCGATTTGAATTACTTTCTTGACGGCAGTACGCCACTCGAGTTCGCTCGGGAAGCGGTACGCCAGGCTACGGTGCAACTGGAGGCGGTGCCGGCACCTGCAGGAACCATGCCCGTTGTTCTGGGTAACGGTTGGCCTGGTATTCTGCTGCACGAGGCCGTTGGGCACGGACTCGAAGGTGATTTCAATCGCAAGGGTGTGTCTGCTTTCAGCGGCAAGGTGGGCCAGAAAGTCGCGTCCGAAAAATGCACGATCGTCGATGACGGAACGATGATGAACCGTCGTGGCTCGCTGTCCGTCGACGATGAAGGCACGCCGGGCCAGAACACGGTGCTGGTTGAAGACGGAATTCTGCGTGGCTATATGCAGGACAAGCTCAACGCGCGTTTGATGGGCGTCGAGCCAACCGGTAATGGCCGTCGCGAGTCGTTCGCACATATCCCAATGCCGCGCATGACCAATACTTACATGCTGGCCGGCAAGGACGATCCGGGCGAGATCATCGCGTCGGTCGAAAAGGGCCTGTATGCACCCAATTTCGGCGGCGGTCAGGTCGATATCACGTCAGGCAAGTTCGTATTCTCGGCAAGTGAGGCCTACCTGATCGAAAACGGCAAGGTCACCGTCCCGGTCAAAGGCGCGATGCTTATCGGAGATGGTCCTGACGCGCTCCACAAGATATCGATGGTTGGCAACGACCTGGCACTCGACACAGGTGTCGGTACCTGTGGCAAGGAAGGGCAGTCGGTGCCGGTTGGCGTTGGCCAGCCGACGCTCAAGATTGACGAGTTGACGGTTGGTGGCACGGCATAGGTTCGATCCGGCCGCAGCAAATTTCACATAAGTCGAAAATACGCGGACTCACGGTCCACAGTGTGAGTTACCTCACTGCATTCGACATATCGCTGACGTAGAGTCCTGGTATCTCATGGAGGGATACCAGGATGGCATTCGAAAACACAACTACTGAATATGACATGGACGCCAATTCCCAGCAGTTCGCGCAGGAACAACGCAGTAATGCCGGCGATTTCGAACCCGATCTGGCCGTTGACGGCCTGTCTGAATCGATACTTTCGCGCATTCTTGGCCTGTTTGGTGTGGATCGCTCCTGAGTCAAAACAAGGACTTATCGCGCGCGACGCGATTACGGGACCCGGCCAATGGCCGGGTCTTTTGCGTTGCGGGCTTTACATGCGGCCCCGGCTATGGACAATAAATCGACCACGGGTAAAAAAAGACGATATCGATATGTGGGTCGCCAAACCAATTTACGAAAGCCTGCCGTATTTTTACCTGTTCGTCGGGATGGTCTCGCTGGGCCTGTCGATGTATCTGAATTACTGGTACATGCCTACCATCTGCTTCGTCGTAGGTCTTGGGTGCCTGGTTGCCGGCCTTGTCGTATTACTCAAGCGGCGTGATCATCGTGTTACCGACCGGCGGAACGGCCAACGACAGGACTACTAAAGCAGGACGGTCTCGCGCCGCGGAGCGGCGGGCCGATGCATGACTGCGGCCCGGAGCGGCCTACGTTTGGTTGACCGCCGAGTCCTGGTCGTCATCATCGTC
>JBFFOS010000037.1:0-20222 GCA_041574375.1 Woeseiaceae bacterium | reverse complement strand
GATGCCAAACACCACCACGAGCACCTCGATTCCGTAGGCGACGAGTTTTTCCCGGGTTAAAATTGCCATCGGCTCGGTTCCACTAAACGGCACTCGGATCGGGTGTTTGAGCCGAATCGAAGGTGCCGTGGCTTCTGCTGGGACCGGCTTAACAACAAGGTGTGTCGCATCAGACAATTGGCTGCGCGACCACAGGCAACGATACGATTGTTTCGAATTCCATTCCAGCTTTTCGAAATGAGTGGCTGCATCGCTCGAAATTAATGCAATTCAGTGAAATTGCTGGCAAGGTAAATTGATCACATCGATTGCCTTTTGTGCGCCGGGCTTTCCCGGTTTTTCGCTGGCTTGAAACCTCGTGCCGGTTCAAGTCCAGCCTTGGGTACCACACGACTGAGCGAGTCTTATCACCATGCGAATCAACTTAACAACCGTACTTATAATTGGCATGACGCTTGTCCTGCTGTCGGGACGTGGACTCGCTGCGTCAGAGATTGAAGCGCTCGAAGAACTCAAGAACTGTGCACGCACTGAAGACAGTGCTGCGAGGATTTCCTGTTATGAGGAACTCGGAAAACGGGTGCTGGGCGAAGAGTCGGTCAAAGCGGCAGAGGTAGCAGTCGTCGAAGCCGACGTTGCTGAGCCCGAAGTCGTCGAAACCAAAGAGTCTGAGGCCGGTGTTGTCGAGTCCGGTGTTGGCGAACCTGCGCCAACTGCGCCCCTGGCTGCCGAGGGGAGCGCCGTCACAGAATCAAAAGTCGTGGAAACGGTGTCTCCACAACCGGAAGCTCAACGCCTGCCGGATGACCTTGGCATAGAGAAAAAGGAAGAAAAGAAACCTGCTGAAAAGAAATCATATCGAGGTCATGTTCGGTCCTGTGGGCAGATGTCAGACGACAGGTGGTATTTCGTTTTCGACAGCGGGCAGGTTTGGAAACAGTCCAGCGAAGGGGTTTATCGATTCAAGGAATGCGATTTCGACGTGACCATCACCAAGGATTTCTTCAGTTATAAAATGAAGGTTGATGGCGGCAAAACACTGCGCGTCAAACGCGAACGGTGATACTGCCGTGTGACCGGCGGCGAACGCAGTTCACACTTAAAACCCCGACTGGTTAACACTTTTGACATAATTATGTCCTGAACACTGGTTTCGGTGGGCCGACGGTGCCAAAACAAGGGCTCTTTCAAGGAGAGCTGTTATGGCCGCCGTTGCAAAAGACAATGTGAGTTACCGTCTGCTGAATCGTCTCAGCAACCTGGTTATTTGTAGCCGTTGCCTGCGTTCGGGTGTTGTGACACCCGTTCCGCAGATAATTTCCGGGCGACATTCTCTCACTAATGAGTGTGCCGAGTGCCGCGCCAAGGGCTCTGAACGCCAGGGCCATCGTCGCAAGCTTGCAAAACTTGTGACCATTCGCCGCTGAATTGCGCCCGGGGTGATGCATCGTTCGCATGTCAGTGCGACAATGCGCGCCCATGGCCAAACTCTATTTCTATTACTCGTCGATGAATGCGGGCAAGTCGACCAGCCTGCTGCAGTCCAGTTATAACTACAAAGAACGCGGCATGAACACGCTCGTGCTCGCCCCGCAGTTTGATGACCGCTTCGGTGCGGGAAAGGTCGCGTCGCGTATCGGCATCGAAGCCGATGCGACGACCTTTGCCAGTGACACGAACCTCTACCAGGTTGTGGAGGCGTGCAGGGCCAAAAGCCCGCTGCATTGCGTACTCGTCGATGAGGCTCAATTCCTGACACGTGACCAGGTGTTCCAGTTAAGCGATGTAACGGACAGGTTGAACATCCCGGTGCTTGCATACGGTTTGCGTACCGATTTTCAGGGAGAACCATTCGAAGGCAGCAAGTACCTGCTTGCCTGGTCAGATAACCTCAAGGAACTCAAGGCCATCTGCGATTGCGGAAGAAAGGCGACGATGGTGCTGCGCATGGATGCCGACGGCCACGCTGTTACCCAGGGCTCGCAGGTGGAGATCGGCGGCAATGACCGTTACGTGTCAATGTGCCGCAAGCATTTCAAAGAGCAGTTTTTCGGTTGACGCTTATCAGGTCTGCAGCGTCGGCTGCTCTTCACTTACCGTCGGCAGCACCGCCGTATCTTCCTTGGGCGGAAGATCTCGTATGCCCTGCAGCGTCTTCATCATAGCCGTATCCGCACAATCGGCTCCGTCCATTTCAAGGCGAGACGTTGCATGAGGATCTCTGAATTTGATTTTGTGGTGTCCGATCGTGATGACGTCATCATGCATGAGGACGTGATTCGATATGCGCCTGGCATTGACCGTCGTCCCGTTCGTGCTGTTCAGATCCTTGAGAAACGTCGAACTGCCGTGGCGTACGAGTAGCGCATGGTGTCGGCTGATAAAACGGCTACCAATTGAGATGTCGTTGTGCTCGGATCGTCCTATCAGCAGGCGTGGTTTATCCATGGACAGTTCCTGGATGACGCTGCCGTTGTTTGTGACGATCAGCTTCGGTGGTCCTGTTGGAATCTCCGGAACTTCGCTCTCATCGGCGAGCGCGTCCCATGTACCGCTCGGCAGTGTTGGGTACTCGACCTGGTCGGTATTAACAGGAAGGTTGTCTGCTTTCGCCAGCGCGAGCAAGGCAATGCGGTCGAGGATTCCCGGCCAGCCACCCGACGCTTCCCATAGCTCATCACAGACGGCATTGGGAAACACACGTGCTGGCATCTCTGCTCCCGCAGCCATGAGTTTCTCGTGCACGTAGTCCCGCGCCTCATCGCGCGTCATCGGACGCAGGTGAAAATCGTGCAGCAAGCGCCTGGCGATGGGCTCCATGGCGGGCACATTCACCATTGTCTCGAGTGAACGGTCGCTGACCAGGATAATCTTCAGAGCGCTGCCCATGCGAGTGCGCAATTCCGACAGTTCGCACAAGGCGCGCAGTGCGCTTGGTTTAAGCGCGTGCGTGTTTTGAATGATTAGCACTGGGGGCACGCTGGATGCAGTTTGTTGCAGCGCAAATATACGCAGGAGCCCGAACAATTCATTCGGTGAACTAAGGTCGATTTCGTAACCGAACTGCCGCAGGATCGTAAGAAGCAGGTTGGTTGTATTAAGCCCCGTGCCATCAACCAGAGCAACGGCGCATTCGGGATCGAAAGACTCAATAAAACTGCGGATCAGGATTGACTTGCCGGACAGCGCCGGCCCTTGCAGCAAAGAAAGCCCCGTCGGATGTTCGTGGGTCTCTTTGAGTGCTTCGAGTGCCAAGCGCTGCGACTGATACGTTACAATCGTCAGCGGTTTCCCGTGAGTCGGGAAAGGCTGTCCACTCAGGCCGGCAGCTCCGAGATCCATAGGTACAAACTCGCAATCGTCAATTTGCGTAAAAGTTGTTATTGTCCGGTTCCGGTCATTTCCAGAATTGGGATGTGACCGGGCCGACCAGTCTACGGTCGAGCTCTGGTTTTTGTAAACTGCAAATCAGTGAGTCCTTGTTTATCAGGGAGGCGCGTAGGTTTGTTTGAATTAGCTTGAGAAAAGCTAGCTAATATACTGAATAACAAGGATGTTTATCCGTGGCACTGATACCGTCGGCAAATGGCGAAAGAGCGTAAGGCATTGACTCATAAACTATCGGCCGACAATCTGACTTTGATTCGTGGCGAGCGCTGCCTGTTCCAGGGCCTGTCGTTTGCGCTCGAGAGCGGCGGATTGCTGATTCTCGAAGGCCGCAACGGTTGCGGAAAGACCAGCCTGATTCGCGCAATTGCAGGCATGTTGAGCCTCGAGGCAGGCACCATTTACTGGGATGATCTGCCGGTCGAGAAACAGCGCCAGGTGTTTCATGGCAGTCTCGTCTGGCTGGCGCATCGGACCGGGCTCAAGGGTGATCTGACATTGGTTGAGAACCTGGGCTTTGAGCGAACGCTGCGGGCACATTCCGGCAAGGATCCGGAAGAGGTTTATGAACGTCTCGGTATCGCACGCCTCAAGAAACTCATACTGCGGTCCCTGTCCGCCGGCCAGCAACGGCGAGTTGCGCTGGCGCGCATGTTGCTCGCAGACGTGCCGCTTTGGTTTATGGACGAGCCGTTCACTAACCTCGATCGGGAGGGTCGGGCACTGGTTATGGAGCTTGTCGAGGAGCACTGCTCGACGGGTGGCATGTGTGTCATGGCGGCTCACCAGGACGTCGAGATCAACGCCCCGACGACGCGGGTGAAGATCCAATGAACCAGAAACTGGAAAACGAAGTGCAGAGCGAAATCCCGGGAATCTTCACCGGTCTGGCCGCGACGGCAAAACGCGACCTGTTGCTCGCGTGGAAGCGGCCGGGAGACGTCCTCAACCCCTTGTTCTTTTTTGCAATGGTTTGCACGTTGTTCCCGCTGGCCGTCGGACCGAGCGCCGAACAGCTCGAGTTCAGCGGTCCCGGTGTGCTCTGGGTAGCGGCTTTACTCGCGACCCTGTTGTCACTCAATTCGCTGTTTATTACGGATTTCGAAGATGGCAGTCTCGACCAACTTCTCGTCAGCCCGCAGCCGCTGCCAATCCTGGTGCTCGGCAAGACACTGGCGCACTGGCTGACAAGTGGCCTGCCACTCGTATTCGTCTCGCCGATCCTGGCAATCACTTACCGTATGCCACTGTCCGTAGTTGGTATCATGATGCTGACGCTGGGTCTGGGAACGATCAGCCTGAGCCTGCTTGGCTCGATTGGCGCCGCGCTGACAGTCGGGCTTCATCGCGGCACGGCGCTGCTGAGCCTACTGATCCTGCCGCTGGCCATGCCGATTATGATCCTTGGCGCGAACGCGGTATCACTGGCCGCCAGCAACGATATATATTCGACTGGCATCTGGGCCCTCGGGGCCTATGCCATTGCTTCTCTGAGCCTTGCACCGTATGCAACGGCCGCCGCCTTAAGAATTAGTAACGAGTAGAAATTCGATTATGTGGAAATGGTTTCATCAGCTGGCTTCACCGCCGCACTTTTATCGTATATCCGCCATCCTGGCGCCATGGCTCGCCATTCCGGGCCTTATCATGATTGCCTATGCTGCCTGGCAAGGACTGTTCGTGGTCCCGATGGACTACCAGCAGGGTGATGCGTTCAGGATTATCTATGTCCATGTTCCGTCAGCCTACCTGTCGATGATGGCCTACATGATCATGGCCACGTCCGGCGCGATTGGTCTGATCTGGCGGCTCAAGCTGGCCCATGCGGTCGCCGCCGCCGCGGCACCGATCGGGGCCGGATTTACATTTCTCGCGCTGTGCACCGGTTCCATCTGGGGCCGGCCGATGTGGGGAACCTGGTGGGAATGGGGCGATCCTAGAATGATGTCCGAACTAATCCTGTTATTCCTGTATTTTGGCTACATGGCGCTCAGGGGTTCGATAGACGATACGACGAAGGCTGACAAGGCGAGTGCCGTATTGGCGCTCGTAGGCGTTGTCAACGTCGTTATCGTGCATTTTTCGGTGCAGTGGTGGAGTTCGCTGCATCAGGGTCAGACGGTATTCAAGAAAGGCACTATGGATGCAGACATGAGGATCCCACTGCTAATCATGCTGGTTGGCTTTACCCTGCTTTTCGGCTCCATGCTGTTGCGCCGCATTCGGACAGAAGTTCTTTACCGTGAGCGCCGCACTCGCTGGGTTCGCGAAATGATTCTGTCTCCCGAAGGAGGTGCGTGATGGAAATCGGTTTTGCGATGGGTGGTTACGGTGCCTACGTATGGAGTTGTTACGCTCTGACCCTTGTAATTGTAGTGTTCACAAGTTGGCGGGCCCGCCTCAGGCATAAACGGGTTTATAGAGATATTGAAGTGCGCTTAAAGGCGCTAGAGGAACATGAATGAAACCAAGACAGCAACGCATGTTGGCCGTAGGACTGGCCGCGCTTGGCATCGCAATTGCTGCTGGATTAACGCTTCGTGCGTTCCAGGACAATATGATGTTTTTCGTGGAGGTCTCCGACGTAGTCGCCGGGGAGTATCCGAAAGAACGTAACTTCAGGATTGGCGGGCTCGTTGTCGGCGGGTCCATACAGCGCGACGAAGGCTCCATCGATGTGCGCTTCGAGGTAACGGATACGGCCTGCACGATCCCCGTGACTTATTCAGGAGTCCTGCCGGACCTGTTCCGTGAAGGCCAGGGCGTCGTAGCTCATGGCCGCATGGGCGGCGACAACGTATTCCAGGCTGACAAGATCCTGGCCAAGCATGATGAAGAATACATGGCACCGGAAGTCGCGGACTCGCTGTCAAAACACCAAAAAGACATAGTCAAAGCGGTGGCGGCGGGTGCTGCGGAGTGCAATTCGAATGATTCCTGAGATTGGGCAGTTTGCCCTGATTCTTGCTCTGTCTTTGGCTATTTGCCAGACAGTCTTTCCACTGGTGGGTGCGCATCGTAACGATGTTGCGATGATGGGCGTGGGCCGCACCGCGGCGACCGGACAATTCGTCTTTGTCGGCATTGCCTTTGCTTGCCTGACCTATGCATTTGTTACGGACGACTTTTCGGTTCTATACGTCGCCAATCATTCGCAGCTTGCATTGCCAACACTCTACAAGGTTTCTGCGGTCTGGGGCGCACACGAGGGCTCTCTGCTCCTTTGGATCTTCCTTATCACCGCCTGGACATTAGCGGTTTCCCGATTCAGTTCGGGTTTACCGGACGCGTTTGCGGCGCGTGTGATTGGAGTATTGGGTTTCCTGTCGGTCGGTTTCCTGCTGTTCGCGTTGCTGACATCCAACCCCTTTGACCGGCTGGTGCCGGCCGCTGTAGATGGCGGTGATCTGAACCCACTGCTTCAGGACCCGGGTCTCGCAATTCATCCGCCGTTGCTCTATATCGGCTATGTTGGA
This sequence comes from Woeseiaceae bacterium, assembly GCA_041574375.1. Taxonomy (GTDB): domain Bacteria; phylum Pseudomonadota; class Gammaproteobacteria; order Steroidobacterales; family Woeseiaceae; genus UBA1847. Next base: position 13,359 of record JBFFOS010000037.1, on the reverse strand, counting down.
TTCTCGGTCGCGTTCGCATTCGCGATTGCAGCCATGATCAGCGGCGACCTGGACCAGCGCTGGGCGAAGTGGACGCGCCCCTGGACGACGGCTGCATGGATGTTCCTCACGTTGGGTATTGCGCTTGGTAGTTGGTGGGCTTACTACGAACTCGGCTGGGGCGGCTGGTGGTTCTGGGATGCGGTCGAAAATGCCTCGTTCATGCCGTGGCTGATTGGCACCGCACTCATCCATTCTCTGGCCGTGACGGAGAAACGCGGCCTGTTCAAGAGCTGGACACTACTGCTCGCAATTACGGCGTTCTCGCTGAGCCTTCTCGGCACGTTCCTTGTGAGGTCGGGCATCATTGTATCGGTGCACGCATTCGCCACCGATCCGACGCGTGGGTTCTTCATTCTGACGTTTCTTGCGATCGTAGTCATAGGTGCTCTGTTGCTGTATGCGTGGCGCGCGCCCGCGCTGGATTCCGATGCGGGCTTTGGCCTGCTTTCCCGCGAGACGTTCCTGCTGTTGAACAACGTGCTGCTGGTAGTGGCGACAGCTCTCGTCCTGATCGGCACGCTGGCGCCCCTCGTAATAGAAATGGCGACGGGCGGAAAAATCTCGATCGGCCCACCGTGGTTCAACGTGGCGTTTCTCGTACCGACGATCCCATTGATCATTCTGCTGGGCCTCGGCATGCATACAGCGTGGCGTACCCAGGAAAAGACAACCTGGGTCCGGACAGTGCGCATCCCCGCAATAGCGGCCTTGGTACTCGGTGTTGTCATACCTCTGTTCATTTACGGCCGCGTTAGCATCCTGCTTGTGGTTGGCTGCGCTGCAGCTGCATGGATTGTTGTGATGTCGCTCATTCACCCCATTCGGGCGCTGCGGCGCGAGAAAGGAGCTGCCGGAATCACACGCTCCGTGCTCGGAATGTCGGTTGCGCACCTCGGGATGGGGTTTTTCGTAATTGGCGTGACCATCGTATCGGCATTTGGTGTTGAGTCTGACCGTGCATTGCGGCCCGGGGAAACCATTGAAGTCGCCGGCTATGAGTTTGAAATGCGCGAGCTGCGTAATGTGGAGGGCCCCAACTTCTCGGCCATCGAAGCCGAAATTGAAATCCGTAAAGGTGGAGACTTTGTCGCTACACTGCGTCCGCAGAAGCGTCAATACCTCGTGCAAAAGAACTGGATGACCGAGGCCGGTATTCGTGCCGGGCTGGACAAGGACTTGTTCGTTGCGCTGGGTGACCAGCTGGGGAATGGCGGCTGGAGCGTTCGAATTCAGTACAAACCGATGATCCGATTCATATGGCTTGGGGCTATGATCATGGCGCTCGGCGGGCTTATCGCGATGACCGACAGGCGCTATCGCTCGAAAGTTCGCAAGACGGCTGCCGTTGATTCGGCTGCCGCGGAGGCTGCGGCATGAACCGCTACTTGTGGCCGCTGATTGCGGTCGTCGCGCTGCTGGTGTTTCTCGTCATGGGTCTTCGCCACGGTGACCCCAGAGCGTTGCCGTCGCCATTTATCGGCAAGCCTGCACCCCAGTTCGAGTTGCCGACCCTGAAAAATCCGGAAGTGAGTATTGGTACGGAACACATGACCGGCAACTACGCGCTCGTCAACGTGTGGGCGACCTGGTGCGTGATGTGCCGTGCTGAACATGGTTTCCTGCTGGACCTCGCGGAGAGCGGGGCTATTCCGATATACGGAATTAACTGGCGAGACTCTCGTCCGGACGCCATCCGTTGGCTCCAGGAACTCGGCGATCCTTACCTGGCATCTGCGTATGACGAGGATGGCCGCGTTGGTATCGACTGGGGCGTTTACGGTGCGCCGGAGACCTTCCTGGTCGATCCGGACGGCACGGTCATTTACAAACACCTCGGGCCGCTCGACCCTGCAATCTGGCAGCGTGAGTTTGTATCGCGAATGAACGGCGGAGGGGCAGACTAGTGCAACGGTTTTTCGTACTGCTGGTCGCGACGTTTCTTATGTCATCCGCGGCTGCTATTGACACAGACAAGCGATTTGATGACCCGGAATTACAGGCTCGCTACGAGCAACTGATTTCTGAAGTGCGTTGCCTGCAATGCCAGAATCAGAGCATCAAGGATTCCAACGTCTCGCTGGCTGCGGATCTGCGTCGTGAGATCGCCCGCATGATCGAAGAGGGCAAGACTGACGACGAAATCGCGGAGTTTCTGGTGGTTCGATATGGCGAATTCGCACTCTATCGCCCACGAACTACAGGCAAGACGCTCGTATTGTGGCTCGCGCCATTTTTGCTCGTGTTGTTTGGCATTTATGCGCTCGCACGTGTTGTGAAGCACCGGACGTCGCTGCCCATTGATGACGACTCCGAGATCAAGGGGTAAATGGAATGACCTTGTGGATTGTTCTCATCGTTCTGTGCTTGCTGGCCATTCTGTTTTCAGTTTGGCCTTTGTGGAAAGCCTCACACAAGCTGTCCCCGCTGGTTGCCTTGGTGATCGTTTTCACCGTGGGTTTGGCGGCGGGCTTGTACGACAGTATTGGCAGCCCGAATGTTCCGTCAGGCCGCGGCGGTAGTGACACCAATGCCGCAGCAATGGATGAGGTGCTTGCATCACTGAAGGCAAGGCTCGCACAAAACCCGGACGATATTGGCGGATGGATGATGCTCGGCCGGTCTCAGGCCGCTCTGAATAACTTTGCGGGTGCCGCTGAGGCGTATGAAAAGGCCATGGCGCTTGAATCAGGACAGAATTCCCAGACCCTGGTGGATCTTTCCCTTGCCATTGCTCAACGAGACAAGCAACCCATCGTGGGGCGATCATCCGAGCTTCTGGAGAATGCGCTGGTGCTCGATCCGCATAGCGGACCTGCGTTGTACTACGGCGGTATGGCAGCGGCCAATCGCGGTGATACGTCGGTCGCGGCGGATCGGTGGGAACTTCTGCTTGGGTTGAATCCGCCGCCGGAAATCATAGAGTCCTTACAGAAAAATATCGCGATGTGGCGTGGCGAGGCTATGCCGCAGGTTGCAGAGAGCCCGGCACCCAAACCAGCCGTGAGCGCGGCTGAACCGGTTCCCGTGGATGCGATCATTTCGGCAAATGTGGCGTTGTCGCCCAATGCCGTGGCGGCCATCCGTACTGATGCAGTTATATTCGTCATCGCCCGGGATCCCGCGCAACCGGCACCACCAATTGCTGTTACCCGAAAACGCGTCTCGGACCTGCCGGCAGTCGTAGCCCTGACTGATGCCAACTCGATGGTCGCGGGCCGCAATTTATCAATGTTCAACGAGATCGAGTTGCTGGCCAGGGTTTCCCTCTCGGGTGGACCGGCTGCTGCGTCGGGTGACTGGTTCGGCTCAATGATAGTAAGGCCGGCCGAAACCCCCTCGGTATCTCTGACGATCAATCAACAGGTGCCCTGAACCTTTGGCGGACGAGACAAGCTCGTCTGAGCGCATGTGCTTTGCCTGCGGCAAAGACAATCCGATTGGCCTGCACATCACTTACCATGTTGAAGGTGATACCTGTACGGCTGAATTCACACCGGGCGAGAATCACCTCAGCTGGGAAGATACGGTCCACGGCGGCATCATCTACTCGGCTCTTGATGACGTTACGGGCAACATCCCTTACCAGCAGGGGTTGGTGGCGCACACAGCACGTTGTGAAATACGCTATCGCCAGCCTTTGCGAGAAGGCCAGACCGTTCTCCTTAAAGGTTGGGTGGAAAGGCGGAAAGGGCGGCTGATGATTCTCAAAGGAGAGGCGCGCCGCAGAGCGGACGACGAACTCATTGCCGAGTGCACGGCGAGTTTTCTCGTGGAGCAATAAATGGCAATACCCTCATTACTCGCAGGTAAACTGCGCATCCCGTTGATCGGCGCGCCAATGTTCATCGTGTCTGGTCCGGAACTCGTGGCGGCCCAATGCAAGGCCGGCATTATCGGCTCATTCCCGGCCCTGAACGCGCGGCCGCAGGAGGCGCTGGTCGACTGGATTCGGCAAATCAAGGGAGAACTGGCGGAGCATGCCGAAGCGCATCCTGACGAGCCTGTAGCGCCGTTTGCTGTCAACCAGATCGCGCACCCGAGCAACAAGCGCTTGCTGGCGGACATGGAGGTATGTGTTCAGGAAGAAGTGCCGCTCATCATTACCAGCCTTAATCCACCGCGAGAGATTGTGCAGGCGGTGCATTCCTATGGCGGCATGGTTTTTCACGACGTCATTAGTTTGCGGCATACACGCAAGGCTATCGAGCAGGGCGTTGACGGCATTATCGCGGTCTGTACCGGCGCCGGTGGCCACGCAGGATCACTGAGCCCATTCGCGTTTATCGGCGAAATCCGCAAGGAATTTGACGGTTGTCTGATCCTTTCGGGCTGCATTTCCCGCGGAGACGATGTGCTCGCGGCCATCGCGATGGGGGCGGATCTCGCTTACAGCGGGACGCGCTTCATCGCGACCGAAGAGGCCAGGGCTTTGCCGAGTTACAAGGAGATGATTGTCGATAGCACTGCTGGCGACATTGTCTACTCGTCACTCTTTACGGGAATCCACGGTAACTACCTTGGCGGCAGTATCGCCAATGCGGGTATGGATCCGGCTAATCTCCCGGATGGTAGCAAGCACGACATGAACTTCGAGAAGATTGGCGAGTTGGAAAAGAAAGTCTGGAAAGACATCTGGGGTGCAGGTCAGGGCGTTGGCAATATCGAGGATATCTTGCCCGCGCGAGATGTCGTGCTGAGGATGGAGCAGGAATACCGTGATGCGCTGGCGCGCGTCAGTGCGGCCTAGCATGCATACGGTATTCTGGTCTTACGTGTTCGTGGCGGTGGGCGGTGCGCTCGGCGCCATGGCCCGGTTTGCGCTGAATGTGTTCATGCAGCGCGATGTGGCATTCCCCTGGGGTACGTTGGGAGCGAACCTGCTCGGTTGCCTGATACTGGGCATGATCGCGCACCTGATTGCCCACTCGACCTGGTTCAATGAGTCCGGGATCATTCCAGATCAGTACCGCCTGCTCTTTGCGATTGGCTTCTGTGGCAGCTTCACAACGCTTTCGACGATGGTGATGGAGTTGAACACAATGCTGCAACGCAATGAGTTGTTTTATTCGTTCACCTACTTGTTCGGCACGCTGGTCGGCGGGTTTGCCTGCTTCTACTTCGGCTTCGCTATACTGCGCTCGCTTCGAGCAGTGCTGTAATCCGTTCCAGCCAGTTTTCGTGCTCGGGCTTCATGAGCACGGAGCGCAGGCAGGTCACCGTTTCAGAATCGGCGTCGATCTCGGGTGCATAACGGCTAACGACGTCGACGGGGAGCTCAATCAGAGCCAGGTGCAATTCTCGTTTTGCAGCCTCGACAAAAACCTGCCTCGCTTTCACCGAGGATTCGCGCGTCGTCGCCGCGTTCACCGCGTACACAACGATATCCAGCTCCGGCCGCATCAGCGGTGTGAATGTGCTGCTGTTGTGCAGCTTTTGCCAAAACATGCGGGCCGCGCGCAGGCAGGCATCGAGGCCCGCCGCAAACTCGCCGTTGCGCTCAAGCGGCAATAATTGCTGGGTAGCCCAAAGCGCGACCGCCGAGGCGCCTGGGCGCGAACATTCCAGCGTGATTTCACCGAGATGCAGGTCGCCTGAGCTGAAATACGTGTACGGCGAATCGTGTTTGTATAACCGGCCAACCGAGGGGTCACGAAACAGCACGCAACCACAGCCATAGGGCTGGAGTCCGTGTTTGTGTGGGTCAATGACGATGGAGTCAACCTCGCCGAGTACGTTGAACGCGGATCTGGGGTTGTCATCCAGCTCAGCTGCGATTCCGAAGTAGCCGCCGTAGGCCGCATCGGCGTGAATTCGGAACGCGTACTTGTCGCGTAAACGTAATATCTCGGGCAGAGGGTCCACAGCGCCAAGGCCGGTATTGCCGATCGTGACGACGATTGTGCCGACATCACCTTTCTTTAGTTCTGCCTCGATGGCCGCAACGTCCATACGGCCGTATTCGTCCACCGGGGCCGCAGCAAACGGAATTCCAAGCACCTCGCTGATCCGACTGTGCGTGTAGTGGGCCTGTTCCGATGCGATGACGCGTTTCTCGGGATGCAGGCGTCCGGAGACCCAGAGCGCCTCGAGGTTCGCCATGGTGCCGCCTCCGGCCAGGTGGCCCAACGGTGCATCCCAGCCAAACATGCGGCCGAGTTCGACGATGCATTCCTTTTCCATGGCCGAGCTCGCGCGGCCCCCATCGAGCGCGTGATTATTCGGGTTGACCCACAGCGACAACGCGTAGGCCATGCGAGCCACCGGGTGGGGCGGTTTGAGCATCTGCCCGGCGTATTGCGGATGGTAATAGGGGTAATTGTCCTGCATGCGCTCGGCAACTCGGGAGAGCACATCGGCAGCCGCTCCTTCATCGAAGGCCGGTGTAAACTCCGGCAGCCCCGATTCGCCTTCCTCGAGCTTTACGAGTGCGGCCTTCAGCAGATCCAGTTCCCGTTTGTTGATCATCAATAGTTCCTGTTCCCGTTGCCGCGCAGCTTACCGTAAACTGCGTGTATGGACCTGATTGCGATAGCTGTGCCGTTCTTCCTGCTGGCCATTATCATCGAGCTTTTCGTCAACTGGCGAAAACAAAAGGGCTACTACCGAGGCAACGACGCGATCAACAGTATCAGCGCCGGAATGCTCGATACGACGCTCGGCTATTTCACCAAGGTCTTGCCGATGATTGGCTGGGGTTTTGCGTTGCAAAACCTGTCGTTCTTCGAGATGCCGCTCGCTTGGTTCGATACCTCGTTACGCGGGCTCGCGTTATGGGCGCTGGCCGCCATTGCGTGGGATTTCCTGTACTACTGGTTCCATCGCTTCAGCCACGAGATATCGATCCTGTGGGCCGCGCATGCGGTGCACCACCAGAGTGAAGACTACAACCTGTCGACGGCGCTGCGGCAAACGAGCACGGGGTTCCTGTTCGGCTGGATCTTCTATATTCCGTTGTTCGTCATCGGCTTTCCGCTCGAGGTCGTGCTGACGGTCAACGCGGTTAATCTCCTCTACCAGTTCTGGGTGCATACCCAGCTAATCCGCAGCCTGGGGCCACTCGAGCACGTCCTGATGACGCCGTCGCATCACAGGGTTCATCACGCGCAAAACGAGCGCTACATCGACAAGAACTACGGGGGAATGTTTATCGTCTGGGACAGGATGTTTGGCACCTACGAGCCTGAGAGTGACGAAGAGCCGGTCATTTTTGGCGTGCGCAAGCCGCTGGCCAGCTGGAACCCCTTCTGGGCCAACCTGCAGGTCTATGACTACCTGTTGTTCGATGCGCGCAAGGCGAAGCGCTGGCGAGACAAGATAGGCATCTGGTTTCGGCACACGGGGTGGCGACCGGCCGACGTGGAGGCGGCCTATCCGAAGCGGAGTTCGGATCTCACGCACTTTGAGAAATTCGACCCACCCGTCGCGGCCACTGTCTCGCGCTACGCAATAGCACAGTTTGTCGTAGCAATAGTCGTAATTCTGTGGGTCGGGAACGTCTACGCCAAAGAAGGTGCCCGGGCTGTTCTGATTCCCTGTATTGGCCTCTGGCTGCTCCTGTTGTCCCTCGGCTTTCTCAGCGAAGGCAGGGCAAGCGCACGGTCGCTCGAGCTCCTGCGTCTGTTCATCGTCGTACCGCTGTTGCTGTGGCTACTGAATATGTCGGGCACGACGGTCGATACTGCCGCCTGGCTGCTTGCAGCGGCGTACGTGCTGGGGTCGGCTATGTGGCTTGTTGTGGCACCCAAGAAACAGTTAATTAGTACATAATAATCAGCAGATTAAAAAAGAATATTAAGGTAAAGTCTATGACTGGGAGGCAGAATATTTCGAGCGGCGCGCCGTGGGAATCCATTGTCGGCTATTGCAGAGCGGTTCGTGTCGGCCCTCATATCGCGGTAACCGGGACGGCATCTGTCGGAGCAAACGGAGAGGTTGTTGCCGTCGGTGATGCATATGGCCAGACCAGGCGCTGTATAGAAATAATCGAGCAGGCCCTGAATGAGGCTGAAGCGGGCCTTCGAGATGTGGTCAGGACACGCATCTTCGTCACCGATATCACCCAGTGGGAGGCCGTTGGCAGGGCTCATGCGGAGGTGTTCGGTGATATTCAGCCAGCTACGACCATGGTCGAGGTATCAGCCTTGATTGACCCCGACATGTTGGTCGAGATCGAGGCTGACGCAATTGTCGCAGACTAGGGCAACCGACTAATCGGGCTGCCGTTTCCAGGTTTCGGTGCGGCCGATCAGCGCAATGCCAATGAAGCCGCGAACCTTGAGTGTGTCGGGGTCGACGAGCCTCAATTTACAGCGATAGGTCTTACCGCTGTTGGGGTCGTAAATGGACCCGCCTGACCATTCGCCGTTGCCGTCGTAACGAAAATTTTTGAATATTTCGAGTCCGATGAGCCGACGACCACGCAATGCCGGGTCCGGATTGTTGACGTCGGTCTTTGCCCGGTCCGAACGCTCATTCGGCGAGCCAAGAATTTTTGCGCGAATGACACCATCCTCGAGGCGGATTGCGACCAGGCCGTCGCCATCACCACTAAGCCATGTTCCCGCGATTTCGTCGGCGTCAGCAAGCAAGGGCACGGGCAGGGCCAGAAGCAACAACGCGGAAACTTGAATCAGAGTTCTCATACAATAGCCATTCTGACACGTCCGGGAGTATTTGCGCGTTGGCAGTTTGCAGAACCAACATTTCCGCCGCGGAGGCCCGCCGAGTGGCCCTTGCAGCGCAGGGGTTTGACCGCCCACGCCCCAAATCGCCGTCGGACATCCGACATTTTCGCCGTGCGCTCCATGCCATCGGCGTGCTGCAACTGGACTTCGTCAATGTCTTGATACCGGCGCACTTCCTCATGATCTGGTCGCGCCTTGGCGGCTACGATCGATGCCGGTTTGAACGCTATCTCTATGATTCTCGAGAATTCACGGAGCAATGGGCCCACGAGGCTTCGGTTGTACGAGTCGGAGACTGGGCCTTGCTTGAGCACCGCCGCCGGGCGTGGACCCCCTGGAAGCGCAATCCGCTCAAGACCCTGGAGGATCCTGACGGTTACCTCCAGCGCATTCTTGAGCAGGTTCGGGCCGAAGGCGGAGTCACTGCGAACGACCTGCCTGCGACCGTCAGCCCCAACCGCAAGCCCGGTGACTGGCATCGACCGGTGGAGCGTTGGGCTCTCGAGCATCATTTCGGGCGGGGAAATCTCGGGGTTCGCAGGCGGCTGACAAATTTCCAGCGTGTCTACGAGTTGCCCGAACGCCTTATCGACAGTGTGCATCGAGACAAGACCATAGGCGAATATGACGCGAGGCGGGAGTTGCTGCGCCAATCTGCCACGTCGCTGGGGATCGGGACGGTGCGCGATCTCGCGGATTACTACCGCATGCCAGTACGCGAGGCAGTCCCGCGAATCGCGGAACTCGTTGAGGAAGGTGTTCTTACACCCGTAACAGTCGAGGGCTGGAAGGAGCAGGCATACCTGTCACAAGAAGCGCGATTTCCGCGTGAGATCACCGGGGCTTCGTTGTTATCCCCGTTTGACCCGTTGGTCTGGTTTCGGCCGAGGGCCGCGCGCCTGTTCAATTTCGAGTACCGCATTGAAATTTACGTGCCGGAGGCCAAGCGTCGATGGGGCTACTACGTGCTGCCATTCCGCCGGGGTGATCGCATCGTGGCCCGGGTTGATCTCAAAGCCGATCGACCCGCCAGTAGGCTGCTTGTGCGCAGCCTCTACCATGAGCGAGGGACAGACCAAAACGAAAACGAGTTCGCTTTGCAAAGCGAACTCGGTGCATTAGCTGTATGGCTCGGCCTGGAGTCAGTGGCCTACTGCTGACCGCGCGGGCGGTCGCCTTGACCTTGCTGAGGTTTACCGCGTTTCCCTTTTTTCATGCCGCGCTGTTCCTGCATGCGCTGACGAGCAGCCGCTTTTTCCTCGTCGGACATGTTTTTCCAAATTTCGCGGCGCTGCGCCTCACGTTCCTTGTATTGCTGCCGCGCTGCCGCGCGCTCTTCCTCTGACATGTTGTCCCAGTTCTCGCGCATAGCGGCACGGTTCTTTTCGCGGTTTCGCTGGTAACGGTCACGCGCAGCGCGCCGTTCCTCATCGGACATTGCCTGCCACTCTGCGCGTTTTTGTTCTCGTAACTTTTGTCTATCCTCTTCCGACAAGCTCTGAACGTACTCATGGCGTTCCTCCGGACTCATTTCATCAAGTCCGTCAGCCGGTTCTGCGATGCTTGTGGAAGGAAGAAGCAGTGCCAGCGCGGACGCTGCAAGTATCAAGCGAAGTATGTTCATTGTTGTCTCCTTGGCAGGTTGTCATTCCACCGAAAAGCCGGCGTCTAGTATAGCTAACGCGTACTGCGAGGTATTCGTTGACGGCTTTCTGTGAAAAACTAGGCTCATGAGAAGAATTGCTTTACTCACTGCCGCCACGTTGGTCGCTGTTCTGATTGCGTCCTGCTCCACACTAGAGCCATTGCCGCCGCGAAACGGTGTCAATGCGAACGATATCGATCTTTCCGGCAACTGGGTTTTGCGGCGCGAGTCGGGTACTCCTGTTGCCAGGGCTGCAACTGAAGAGCAGACCATCGTGGTTCCGCGCAAAACGTCGCGGAACTCTCGGACGTCGCTCAGCCAGGCGCGGAGGTCGCGTTCGGATGGTTCCGCCGTTCATCTGTTCCTGGAGTCGGGTACGTCCCTCAAAATTACGCAAACGCTGCACGGGATTTTCATCAGTTTCGACCGCGCGATCGTGGAAGAATTTACCTTTGGCGAGAATCGTATCGTGTCTGTCGGGCCTATCGAGGCGCAACGCGTTTCGGGATGGGATGCGAATGAATTCGTCGCCGAGACGATGGATGAGAAGGGGGCCGTGCTGGCCGAGAGATGGTCGCTAGCCGAAAGTGGAACCGCACTCGTGCGCACTATTACCGTGCTTGAAAAGGACGAGCTCGTATTCTCGACTACGCAGATATTTGATCGCGAGCAGAGCGGGTAGTGCCTCTCTGGGCTACCGGCGGGAGGAGAATGCCGCCCGCGGAGCCGCAACCAGGGGGTACTCAACGGCTACCGTCTGGCTAACAGGGTCAGATTGGTGTGTAACTTGTTAGTGTTGCCCTGAACTTCAATTTGTCTTTGCGGTGCTGCTCGATGACCACCGGCAGGTAGTTCAAGTCCGGCGCACACCACAACGTCGTAACGCGTGATGATCCCTGCTTTTGGTGCTGGATGCCGACGGCTTCGTATTCTCCGGCCTTTGTCTTGAAATTTCTCGTACCGACGTTTCGTACGTTCGCCACGCGCATCTTGTCCACATCGAACAGGACGTAGCTACTATCGGGACCGCCATTCAACAGGTCATACATCAACTCGTACTGGATGGACACGCCGTCATGAGCGATCCCGTCAAGGTGTAGCAGCACATCCTCATTGCCCACCGTGCCGCTGGCCTCGTTGGTGTTCCAGTCGAAAATAATGTGTGTTTCAGGGTCGTCGCGAATGGTGTCGACCGCGTGATAGGTCACTGGCTGGACTCCGCCGGAGTAGGCTCTGAACGTTGAAGATACGTTCATGGTGCCGCGTGTAATCATCTTCGACACGCCCGTAGGTTTAATGGTGTGCGTCGCAACGTAGCCGGAGTCAGTGGTCTTCAACTCGGTATTCAGCTGGCCAGACACTACGGAAATCTTGACCTTGTATTCCGCGCGATGCGGCGCAAGCTCGCCCGCGACGGCCGCTGGTACGGCAAATAGGGCCGCCAAAAGCAGTGTCAGTGCAATGCAAGACAAACGTTTCACTTAAGGGTCCTTAATCAGCCTCGAGAATTTTCTCAGAGTCTCTCATAAGGGACATGACTGCTTCCTGAACGTTCAACCGGACCGGTTCCAGCGCGTCCAGCGGCACATCTCGCGGGACGGGAACAGGTTCGCCGATGGCGATCACGATGCGGGCAAAGGGCTTCGGAATCAGGAAATTATCCCACCTTTTCAGGTACCAGGCGCGATCTGCCGCGCATCCGATTGGGATGATTGGAACGCCAGCGATTCGCGCCATCAGCACGGTGCCCGCTTTGAACTCGTACTTCGGTCCTCGAGGGCCGTCCGCCGTGGTCACGATTGAGTAGCCGTTTTTCATCATCTGTTGCTGGTCTCGCAGGGCGAGGGCGCCACTCTTGTTAGCGGATCCACGAATGACCTCAGCACCCCAGGCACGAGCGATGCGCTCGGGCACATCGCCGTCGACCGAGCCCGAAATCAGGAAGCAGGCCTTGAATCCGCGCCTGATCCACGACCGTATCAGCGTGGAGCCCGGGATATGGTGCTGGTGCCAATACGCCGGAGCGCAGACCTTGTCTGAGTCGATGAATGGCTCGATATGCTCGGTCCCAATGGTTTTCTCGAAGCGATACGTGGACGTCAGGACCCTGATCAGGCCACGCAATACAGGAAGGCCGAGGAAATAGTACAAACGTCGCGCACGCGTCATTTTGCGCTGCGAGGTCGTGCTGCGCCGGGACTCGATAGAGTCGAAATTCTTGGATGGTCGTTCGCTCAAGTGCGAGAGTTTGCAGTATCGAATCTGTGCGGGTCAATGTAAGATTGCGCTGCGCAATTGGCTTCAACCTGCGCTGTTCCTGTTTTTCCCATGACTGATACTCAACTTCATTACAGGCGCCCACCAGGCCCCGATCAACCGGTAACACTCGGGTTAGATGCCGAGACGCTGCCCAGGCTGCAATCCCTGCAGCGCGAGTACGGTGATGTCGTGAGTCTGAATCAGGCAAACGGTCGATTGGCCTACTTTGTTAACGACGCTGTCGAGGTCCGAAAAATTCCGACGCGACGCCATGCGAGGTACGAAAAAGAACCGGGTTTCGAGCGCGTGAGAATGTTGCTTGGCAATGGACTGATTGTCAGCGACGGCGACGAATGGCGCCGCTCTCGCACGATGATCCAGCCCGCCTTTAGTCGTCAGAATGTTCACAGGTTGATGGCGGTCATGGTTGAGTGCTGTGATCGCCGAGCGTTTCTAAGCCGCGATTCGACTCGCGACCTCAGTGTCGTTATGAAGGTCCGTCATTTGCGTGAGCTTCTTGATGAGTTGATGACACTTATCGTCGCCGGGTTCGAAACTTCCGCAAACACGTTGAATTGGGTCTGGTACCTGAGAGCCAAACACCCCGGCGTAGAAGCAAGGCTTATCGACGAGGCGCAGCGTGTCGTGCCTGCCGTCCATCGTCGATGTGGCCGGCATCAATCGCCTCAGCGCACGGGCCTACGCCAATGCAGTCGGAGCAGTTGTCGG
>JBFFOS010000036.1:0-20686 GCA_041574375.1 Woeseiaceae bacterium | reverse complement strand
GCTTCGCCGACGATAATCACTGGTTTAAGCTGGTGGCCGAGGCCGCGCAGGAATTTCTTCTGGTGTTCGTTGAGCTCCATGGGCGCGAAGTGTAGCAGTGTTACCAGGTTCAGAGGCAACGCAATGAGTAAACCGCGGGGCTCCAGCCGTAGCTGGAGAGAACGGCAGGAACGCGATCCATACGTGCTGCAGGCACGCAAGGATGGCTGGCGTTCGCGCGCGGTCTACAAACTGGAGCAGATTGACCAGAAGGAACGGCTTCTCAAGCCGGATATGGTCTGTGTGGACCTGGGTTCGTCGCCCGGGAGCTGGAGCCAGTACGTCACTGAAAAACTCAAGGGCAAGGCGCGTATCATCGCCGTGGACCTGCTGCCCATGGATTCACTGCCGGATGTCGAATTTGTCCAGGGGGACTTTCAGGATGACGAGGTATTTGAGCAGCTGCTCCAGGCCGTGGGCGAGGGCGGTGCAGACCTTGTAATGAGCGATATTGCGCCCAATATCACCGGAACGAAGGCGGTCGACCAGCCTCGCTCCATGTATCTCGTCGAATTGGCGCTCGATATGGCGCGGCAGGTTCTCAAACCCCGGGGCAACTTTGTGTGCAAGGTTTTCCAGGGTGAGGGGTTCGACGAATTCGTGCGTGATGTGCGAAACTCTTTCCAACGTGTGAGAGTCATTAAACCCAAGGCCTCGCGTGCCGGTAGCCGTGAGGTCTATTTGGTAGCGAGAAATTTCTCTTTGTAGTAGCGTCTGTGCCGTGAATGATTTAACCAAAAATGTACTGGTCTTTATTGTCATCATCGTCGTGTTGTTGTCGGTGGTGCAGGGTCTCTCCGGCGTAAGCGGGGGACAGATCGTCAAGAAAGACTACTCCGAGTTCCAGACGCAGGTTCAGTCGGGACAAGTCTCTATCGTGGAATTTGACGGCGAGCAGATTCGCTTTGGCAAGTCCAAGCCGCTGCAGTTCTACACGATTAACCCGGAAACGGACAATACCGTCCTGATCGGCGAACTTCTCAAGCAGGGCGTAGAGATTTCGGCTGCTGAGCCCAAGTCCCAGAGCCTGATCGGGCAACTCCTGATTAGTTCGTTCCCGATTCTCCTGCTCATTGGTGTGTGGATTTACTTTATGCGCCAGATGCAGGGCGGCGGCGGTGGCCGCGGCGCCATGTCGTTTGGCAAGAGCAAGGCGCGCCTTCTGGGCGAGGATCAGGTAGGTGTGACGTTTGCCGATGTCGCGGGTGTCGAAGAAGCCAAGGCCGAAGTCTCTGAGGTCGTCGACTTCCTCAAGGATCCCAGCAAGTTCCAGCGCCTGGGAGGCAAGATTCCCAAGGGCGTACTCATGGTCGGTCCGCCAGGCACCGGTAAGACGTTGCTGGCCAGAGCCATAGCCGGCGAGGCCAAGGTGCCGTTCTTTACGATTTCCGGTTCCGACTTCGTCGAAATGTTTGTCGGTGTCGGTGCCTCGCGCGTGCGCGATATGTTCGACCAGGCAAAAAAGCAGGCGCCCTGCATCATCTTTATCGATGAACTCGACGCAGTGGGCCGCCATCGTGGCGCTGGTCTGGGTGGTGGTCACGACGAGCGTGAACAGACACTCAACCAGATGCTGGTCGAGATGGATGGTTTCGAGGGCAATGAGGGAATCATTGTGATTGCTGCCACCAACCGTCCTGACGTACTTGATCCTGCACTCCTCAGACCGGGCCGCTTCGACCGCCAGGTCGTCGTGCCGTTGCCGGACGTGCGTGGCCGCGAGCAAATCCTGAAAGTACACATGCGGAAAGTGCCACTCAGTGACGACGTTCGTCCGGGTGTCATTGCGCGCGGTACGCCCGGTTTCTCAGGTGCGGATCTTGCCAATCTCGTGAATGAGGCGGCGTTGTTCGCCGCGCGTGCGAACAAGCGCGTGGTCAGCATGGACGAGTTCGAGCAGGCGAAAGACAAGATCATGATGGGCGCGGAAAGGCGCTCGATGGTCATGAGCGAAACCGAGAAGCTCAATACGGCCTACCATGAGGCGGGCCACGCGATTATTGGTTACCTCGTACCTGAGCACGATCCCGTTTACAAAGTCACGATCATTCCGCGCGGCAGGGCGCTTGGCGTCACGATGTACCTTCCTGAAGAAGACCGGTACAGCATGTCGCGGCAACGTCTCGAGAGCAGCATTTCCAGTTTGTTCGGCGGGCGTATTGCTGAAGAGATGATCAATGGTGCCGATGGTGTGACCACCGGGGCTTCGAACGATATCGAACGCGCCACGGAAATCGCACGGAACATGGTGACCAAGTGGGGCTTGTCAGACCGGCTTGGCCCGCTGACCTACAGCGAAGACGATGGCGAAGTATTCCTGGGTCGCTCTGTGACACAGCATAAGCAAGTCTCTGACGACACGGCGCACGCGATCGATGAAGAAGTTCGCCGCATCATCGATTCGAACTACGATCGCGCCAAGACGTTGCTCGAGGAGAATATCGAGAAATTGCACGCAATGGCCAAGGCACTCGTGAAATACGAGACGATTGGCGAACATCAGATCAAGGATATTATGGAAGGGCGCGAGCCCAGGCCGCCTGAAGATTGGGAGGAAACTGTCGACCCAAGTCAACCGGACGACGGGTCAGCGACGGCTGAGTCCGACGCCACCAGCACGATCGGTGGGCCGGCAAGCGAACACTAGCCAATATCCGCCAGTCATGGTGACTCTGGGTCCCTATACAATCCCGGCGCCTGCCGTCATGGGCATTCTGAATGTGACGCCGGACTCATTCTCCGATGGGGGACATTTCGAGAATCTGCATACAGCCGTGCGGCAGGCGGTAACGATGGTGGAGGACGGTGCTTCCCTGATCGATATCGGCGGTGAGTCCACACGGCCCGGGGCGGCCAGTGTCCCGGAACAGCAGGAACTGGATCGCGTCATCCCTGTTATAGAGGCCGTACGGGCCGTTACCGACGTGCCGATTTCCATTGATACCAGCAAGGCTGGCGTCATGCGGGAGGCGGTCGCGGCCGGGGCTGCCATGATCAATGATGTCGCGGCCCTGCGCGGCGAGGGGGCCATGCAGGCAGCGGCGGACCTCGGAGTCCCGGTTTGCCTGATGCATATGCAGGGCGAACCGCGCACGATGCAGGAGAAGCCGCGTTACGATGACGTGGTGGCGGACGTTGCAGCATTTCTTGAAAGCCGCATCGCTGCTTGCGTTGAGGCGGGTATCGGCGAAGAACTGATCGTCGTGGACCCGGGAATCGGTTTCGGTAAGACCCACCGTCACAATGTCGAGTTGCTTGCGAATCTGCGACAATTGCGTGTACGCGAGCGGCCTGTGCTGGTTGGCGTGTCGAGGAAATCAACACTCGGCGATTTGACGCAGCGAGAGGTGCATGAGCGCATGCCCGCAAGCGTGGCGGCGGCAGTCGTGGCTGTGATGAACGGGGCATCCATTGTCCGGGCTCACGACGTCCAGGAAACAGTGGATGCGCTGAAGGTCGCTCAGGCGGTTATTGAGGCAGGCGAGTAGATTATGGGTAAAAAATACTTCGGTACAGATGGTGTTCGCGGCACGGTTGGCAATGACCCGATGAATGCCGATTTTGCGATGCGCCTCGCGAGTGCCGCGGCGCAGGTACTCGTTCCCAAGGGTGGCACGGTCGTCATCGGCAAGGATACGCGCCTGTCAGGTTATATGTTCGAGTCAGCGCTGGAGGCGGGATTCGTCGCGGCCGGGGCAGATGTGCTCCTGCTCGGGCCACTGCCAACACCGGGCATCGCGCGCCTGACCCAGGAATTTGATGCCGATCTCGGCGTGGTCATAAGCGCATCACATAACCCGTTTTTCGATAATGGCATCAAATTCTTCGACCGCTCTGGTTCGAAGCTGAACGATGAGGTGGAATGCCAGATCGAAGAGCATTTGAAGAACCGTGCGATTACCCTGGAGTCGCAGTCTCTGGGCAAGGCCAAGCGCATCGATACGGCACGTATTCGCTACCAGGACTTTTGCGTCAACAGCATGCCCGACGGGATAGATCTCGAAGGCCTGAAGATCGTATTCGATGGCGCAAATGGCGCCTGCTACAAAGTCGGCCCGCGCACATTGATGAGCCTGGGGGCCGAGGTGATTCCAATCGGCTGCTCGCCGAATGGCAAGAATATCAATGACGCCTGCGGCTCGACGCAGCCGGAGCTTCTGCAGGTAACCGTTCCCGCCGTAAAAGCTGACGTCGGTATGGCAATGGACGGCGATGGTGACCGCGTTGTCATGGTCGATGAGAGCGGCACGCTGGTGGATGGAGACCAGTTGCTTTACGTAGTGGCGACGGCGCGCAAGGACAAGGAAGACCTCAAGGGACCTGTCGTCGGTACGGTCATGAGTAATCTGGGTCTGGAGCATGCGCTCAAGGCCCGGCATATCGATTTTCGGCGCGCTGCTGTAGGTGATCGCTATGTCCTCGAGATGCTGCGCGAGACGGGTGGAATCATTGGCGGCGAGACCTCCGGGCACATGCTGGTGCTGGACAAGACGACGACCGGTGATGGCCTTATCAGCGCCTTGCAGGTACTCGCCGTGATGAAAGAAACGGGCAAACCGCTCTCTGAACTGGTGGCGGGCATGCCCAGGTACCCACAGGCGATGATTAACGTGCGTACCGAGCAGCGCCTCGACCTTGGACAATCACCGGAAATACAGGATGCCGTGGCAATTGCCGAGGGGGAATTGGCTGATGCGGGCCGCGTAGTGCTGCGCGCATCCGGTACTGAACCCGTCATCCGGGTCATGGTCGAAGGACAGGATGAGGGTCTGGTTGTTTCGCTGGCCGAGCGGCTTGCCTCGATCGTCGAAAAATCGGCTGCCTGACCCCAATAATGCGTTGATTTGCGGGGCCTGCCCCGGTATCCTTGCGCGCCTTTTAACCCTGCGGAAACACCGACATGCGTGACTTTCTGATTGCCGGCAACTGGAAAATGAACGGAAGCAGCGCCGCCAATGCGGAACTGGTTGCCGGAATTGTCGCGGGCGTGCCTGCGGGCAGCGGTTTCAGTTTGCTGGTTTGTCCGCCGTTTCCTTACCTGGCTTCGGTTGCGGAACAGGTCAAGGGTTCTCCGGTGAAGGTTGGGGCACAGAATGTTTCGGAGCACCAAAAAGGTGCTTTTACCGGCGAAGTTGCGCCGGGAATGCTGGGCGACATCGGTTGCGACTATGTCATTGTCGGCCATTCCGAGCGTCGCTCCCTGTACGGCGAGACGAGCGAGCAGGTAGCGGCCAAATTTCAGGCTGCGCAGGTGGCCGGGATCACGCCGATTTTGTGCGTTGGCGAGACGCTCGAAGAGCGCGAGGCGGGCACGACGGAAAGCGTTATCGACGAGCAGCTTGGCGCGGTTATGGATGCCGCGGGCG
The DNA here is from genome assembly GCA_041574375.1 of Woeseiaceae bacterium. Classification (GTDB taxonomy): domain Bacteria; phylum Pseudomonadota; class Gammaproteobacteria; order Steroidobacterales; family Woeseiaceae; genus UBA1847. Next base: position 15,281 of record JBFFOS010000036.1, on the reverse strand, counting down.
TCAAGGCATTTGCAACGGCGGTTATTGCGTACGAGCCGGTCTGGGCGATCGGGACGGGGATGACGGCAACGCCTGAGCAGGCGCAGGATGTGCACAGGCACATTCGCGCACAAGTGGCGGCACAAGACGAAGCCATCGCTGCGAACGTACAATTACTGTACGGCGGCAGCATGAAAGGCGAAAATGCGGCCGGGCTGTTGGCTCAGCCGGACATCGACGGTGGCCTGATAGGCGGCGCGTCGTTGAAAGCGGATGATTTCCTGGCGATTGCCCAAGCGGCAGCCGGAATCCAATAAGAGTTGGTATTAAAATGGACACTATTCAAAAGGCTGTACTGATTGCGCACACGCTGATCGCATTGCTGATCATTGTGCTTGTGCTGCTGCAGCGTGGTAAGGGCGCAGATGCTGGTGCGGCATTTGGCGCTGGCGCGTCGGGCACGGTTTTCGGCGCACGTGGCTCGAGCAGCTTTTTCTCGAGAGCGACGGCAGTCTGTGCGACCTTATTCTTCGTAAGCAGTTTGACGCTAGCCTATCTGAGCACCCAGGTGACCTCAGCGCCGACGAGTCTGCTGGAAGACGCACCGCTCATTGAAGCTGAAGCCGAGACAGCGCCTGAGCTCAACGAGGAAATGCCGGTCTCCGAACTGCCTGAGCTCGAATCAGCTGAAGATCCTGTCGATTTGCCGGAGCTGGAAGAGGAACCAGCGCCTGATCCGGAGTAAAATTACCGAAGTGTCGCTCTGGTGGTGGAATTGGTAGACACGCTGTCTTGAGGGGGCAGTGGCGCAAGCCGTGCGAGTTCGAGTCTCGCCCAGAGCACCAAACACAATCCGGTCTGTCCAGCCATTTGGCTGCAGGCCGGTTTTTATATGGCCTATAGGGAAATCATGGCCCCGCATAGCCGGACCATGCTCTTTTTGGGGTATATCCGGGGCTTCAGTCACTGATACAATCGCGCGCTGATTCGGGCGCCAGGCAAGTGGGTGAAAATGCTACAAGAATACTTTCCCATTCTGGTTTTTCTGGGCGTAGCGACGGGACTCGGTGTGCTGCTTTTGGTTCTCGGCTTTTTGATCGGGCAGGGCCAGAAAGACGAAGAAAAACTCTCTCCCTACGAGTGTGGCTTCGAAGCCTTCGATGACTCGCGCATGAAATTCGATGTGCGCTACTACCTCGTCGCGATTCTCTTCATCATTTTCGATCTCGAAATTGCCTTCCTGTTTCCCTGGGCGGTGTCGCTCGATGTCGTTGGCAAGTTCGGATTGATCTCGATGGCAATATTCCTGGCGATTCTCGTGGTTGGATTCATCTACGAATGGAAGAAAGGGGCCCTCGAGTGGGACTAGCAAATCCTCAGGATTCGGCTAATACAGCGAACGGTGCCGAAGGCGCTGGCGATAGCCTGCAAAAGAAAGGCTTTGTCGTGACGAGCGTCGATTCCGTCATGAATTGGGCGCGTACCGGCTCACTGTGGCCCATGACTTTCGGTCTGGCCTGCTGCGCGGTCGAGATGATGCAGGCAGGTGCTGCGCGTTATGACCTGGATCGCTTCGGAATCATTTTTCGCCCGAGCCCGCGCCAGTCTGATTGCATGATTGTTGCAGGAACACTGACGAACAAGATGGCGGCACCACTTCGCAAGGTCTATGACCAGATGCCCGAACCGCGGTGGGTCGTGTCGATGGGGTCCTGTGCGAATGGCGGTGGCTACTACCACTACTCCTATTCGGTTGTCCGGGGCTGCGATCGCATTGTGCCGGTCGATGTTTATGTCCCTGGCTGTCCGCCGACGGCAGAAGCTCTGATTTACGGGCTTATCCAATTGCAGAACAAAATAAAACGCACGAGCACGATTGCCAGATAAGTAATGACAATGAGTGAACGCTACGAGACATTGGCTGCTCGGATTGACGAGCGCTTCGGCGAGCAAATGCGTCGCTTGCCGTCGATCTGTGGTGAGCTGAGTTACGAACTCGACAAGGACGATCTGACCGAGATCGCGACGGCTCTGCGCAACGAAGCGGATTTCGGCTTCGAGATGCTGATGGACGTCTGCGGTGTCGATTATCTCAACTACGGCGACGATGAGTGGACGACGAACGACGCAACGGGAACTGGTTTTAGCCGTGGCGTTGAGCGCGAGCCCGTCATACTCGACGAAGCCGACGAGTTTGATCCGAAGCGCTTTGCGGTCGTGTATCACCTGCTGTCGCTGCAGCACAATATTCGCATACGGTTACGCGTATATACGGGGACATCGAACCCTCCGATCGTGAAGTCCGTGGTCGATATCTGGAATGGCGCGAACTGGTTTGAGCGCGAGGTGTTCGATCTGTTCGGCATTTTGTTCGAAGGGCACCCTGATTTGCGCCGCATCCTGACGGACTATGGTTTCATCGGTCATCCGTTCCGCAAGGATTTTCCGCTCTCGGGTCATGTCGAGGTCCATTACGATGCCGACGAGGGTCGAGTCGTCTACAAGCCGGTGAGTATCGAGCCACGCACGCTGGTGCCACGAGTCATTCGTGACGATAACCGCTATGCCGCCGATCTCAAGGATGCGAACGATGGCTGAGATTCAAAGTTACACAATGAACTTCGGCCCGCAGCACCCTGCGGCGCACGGCGTATTGCGTCTTGTTCTCGAGATCGAGGGTGAGGTGATTCAGAAAGCGGACCCGCACGTTGGCCTGTTGCATCGCGCCACCGAGAAGCTCGCCGAAAGCAAGCCTTTTAATCAGAGTATTGGTTACATGGATCGTCTCGACTACGTGTCGATGATGTGCAATGAGCACGCCTATGTGATGGCGATAGAGAAATTGCTCGGCGTCCAGGTTCCGGTACGTGCCCAGTACATTCGGGTCATGTTCGATGAGATCACGAGAATCCTGAACCACTTGATGTGGCTCGGGGCGCATGGCCTCGACATAGGCGCCATGACCATGTTCCTGTACTGTTTCCGCGAGCGTGAGGACCTCATGGACTGCTACGAGGCGGTTTCAGGTACACGCATGCACGCGACGTATTACCGGCCAGGTGGCGTTTATCGTGACCTTCCGGACAGCATGCCGAAGTACCAGGACTCGAAGTTCCGCAGCAAGAAAGAGCTCGATCGCTGGAATTCAATTCGCGAAGGTTCGCTGCTCGATTTCATCGAGGCTTTCACCGAGCGATTCCCGGGCTGCGTTGATGAGTACGAGACGTTGCTCACGGACAACCGAATCTGGAAGCAACGCACTGTGAATATTGGCGTTGTTACGCCCGACCGCGCGATGCAGCTCGGCTTCTCAGGCCCCATGTTGCGCGGCTCAGGCGTCGAGTGGGATCTGCGCAAGAAACAGCCTTATGAGGTTTACGACAAGGTCGATTTCGATATCCCGGTCGGCGTCCATGGCGATTGCTATGACCGTTACCTCGTGCGGGTCGAGGAGCTGCGCCAGTCAAACCGCATTATCAAACAGTGTATCGACTGGCTGCGAGACAACCCGGGCCCGGTTATCGCTGACGACCACAAGGTGACACCGCCGAGCCGGGTTGAGATGAAGGACGACATGGAATCGCTCATTCATCACTTCAAGCTGTTTACAGAAGGCTACTGCGTGCCGGAAGGTGAAGCCTACGCCGCCATTGAACACCCGAAGGGCGAGTTCGGCATTTATATCATTTCGGACGGTGCCAACAAGCCGTACCGCGTGAAGATACGCGCACCGGGCTTTGCGCACCTGTCAGCCATGTCGGAAATGGTGGAAGGCCACATGCTTGCTGATGTCGTCGCCGTCATCGGCACGCAGGACATCGTGTTTGGTGAGGTCGACCGATGAGCTACGAACTCTCCACACGTATCAAGGAAGAAATCGAGAGCTGGAAGGCGCGATTCCCGAAAGATCGGCAGCGATCTGCGGTAATCAGTGCCTTGCATGCCGTGCAGCATGAGAATCGAGGTTTCGTCACGGCCGAGCAGATGAACGCCATTGCCGATTACCTCGAGTTGCCGTCGATCCAGGTTTATGAGGTAGCCACGTTCTACTCGATGTTCCAGACCAAAGAGGTCGGGCGCAACGAAGTGGCAATCTGCACCAACGTGGCTTGCATGTTGCGCGGAGCGGACGAGCTTGTTGAGCATGTCGAAAGCAAGCTTGGTTTGAAGCTGGGCGAAAGTTCAGAGGACGGCAAGGTTTTCCTGAAGAGGGAAGAAGAGTGCATCGCAGCATGTTGTGGCGCGCCGGCGATGATGGTGAATCACAAGTACTACGAAAACCTGACGGTTGAACAAGTCGATGAAATTCTGGATGGGCTGGACTGATGGCGTACGAACAGAATCTCGTCAGCTTCAAAACCTTTGGCTCCGATGAGTCCTGGACGCTTGCGACCTACGAAAAGCACGATGGTTACAAAGCCTGGCGCAAGATTCTCGATGGCGATATGGCGCCTGCAGAGATCATTAATGAAGTCAAAGCGTCCGGCCTGCGTGGCCGCGGCGGTGCCGGGTTCCCGACCGGCCTCAAGTGGAGCTTCATGCCGAAGAACTACGACGGCCAGAAATACCTCGTGGTCAACTCGGACGAGTCGGAACCAGGCACGTGTCACGATCGCGAAATCCTGCGTTATAACCCGCATTGCCTCGTCGAAGGCATGGCGATTGCCGCGTATGCGATGGGCGCGACGGTCGCTTACAACTACATGCGCGGTGAATTCATCGATGAACCGTTCCCTCGTTTCGAAGCGGCGGTGAAAGAGGCTTACGAGGCAGGCTTGCTCGGAAAAAACATCCAGGGCAGTGGGATCGATGTCGACATCCACGGCTTCATCGGTGCAGGCGCCTATATCTGCGGCGAAGAAACGGCCCTGATCGAATCGCTTGAAGGCAAACAGGGCCGACCGCGATTCAAGCCGCCGTTCCCGGCGAATTTTGGTCTGTACGGCAAGCCGACTACCATCAATAACACGCAGAGTATTGCGAGCGTACCGTCGATCATCCGTAACGGTGCGGCATGGTTCGCCGGCCTGGGTCCGGAAGGCTCGGGTGGAACGGCCCAGTTCTCGGTTTCCGGGCATGTGGAGAGACCCGGTAACTATGAATTGCCGATGGGTATTCCATTCAAAGTGCTGCTCGAGGATATCTGCGGCGGCGTCTGGAAAGGCCGCAAACTGAAGGCGGTTATTCCGGGCGGGTCATCATGCAAGGTTCTTCCGGCGGACATCGTCATGGACTGCACGATGGACTATGACTCGCTGCAGCAGGCGGGTTCATCGTTTGGTACAGGTGCGGTGATGGTCATGGACGAAACGACGTGCATGGTCAAAGTGCTGCGCCGCATCTCACGTTTTTACATGGCGGAATCCTGCGGGCAGTGCACGCCTTGCCGTGAGGGTACGGGGTGGCTGTACCGGATGCTGACGCGCATCGTCGACGGCAAGGGCGAGGAAGCCGATCTCGAGAAACTTGTCGACGTTGCCAACAAGATTGAAGGGCACACGATTTGTGCGCTGGGCGATGCCGCAGCATGGCCTGTGCAGAGCTTCCTGAAACACTTTTTACACGAATTTGAATACATGGTTCGCAATAACGGCCGCAGCATTGTTGATGATGCTCCGGATGCGGCGGCGTAGCGGCTATGAGTGACGACATCGTAAATATTGAAGTCAACGGCAAGCCGGTCGAGGCGCGTTCCGGGCAGATGATCATCGAAGTCACCGATGAGATCGGCGCGTATGTGCCGCGTTTTTGCTATCACGACAAGCTGAGCGTTGCGGCGAATTGCCGCATGTGCCTCGTTGATATAGAGGGCGCCCCCAAGCCGATTCCGGCTTGTGCGCAACCGGTTTCCGAGGGCATGAAGGTATTTACGAAGTCGCCTCGGGCAATTGCCGCGCAGAAAGCGACGATGGAATTCCTGCTCATCAATCATCCGCTGGATTGCCCGATTTGCGATCAGGGTGGGGAGTGCGAACTCCAGGATCTCGCGATTGGCTACGGACGCGACGTATCGCGGTACAACGATGGCAAACGGGTCGTCAAAGACAAGAACCTTGGCCCGCTTGTTTCGACGGATATGACCCGTTGCATTCACTGCACGCGCTGCGTTCGGTTTGGCGAAGAGATTCAGGGCAAGCCGCAGTTGGGCACGACGCTGCGTGGCGAAAATGTCGAGATCTCGACCTATGTCGAGCAGAACATCGACCACGAATTATCCGCAAACATCATCGATCTCTGTCCGGTCGGCGCGCTGAATAACAAGCCTTATCGTTACAGTGCGCGCGCCTGGGAAATGGTGCAGCACGCGACGGTTGCGCCGCATGACTGCGTGGGTACCAATATCTTTGCACACGTCCTGCGCGGTACGGTCAAACGCATTGTTCCGCGGACGAACGAGGCGATTAACGAAAGCTGGATCCCGGATCGTGATCGTTTCAGCTACGAAGCCATCTACTCCTCCGACCGCCTGTTGCGGCCTCGCATCAAGGAGAGCGGTGAATGGCGCGATCTCGATTGGGAAGACGCACTAGAAGCGGCTGCCGACGCGCTGAAAGACAGCGCTAGCACAGGCCTGCTTGCGTCACCGAGTGCGACGGTCGAAGAAGGCCACCTGTTGTCGCGACTAGCCGACCATCTCGGCATCGCCAACATTGATCACCGCATTGAAAGGCGTGATTTCTCGGATCAGGACAACGACCCGGCGTTTCCCTGGCTCGGCTGCAGCATCGCCGAACTCGAGGAGCAGGACGCGATTTTGGTCATTGGCTCCAATATTCGCCAGGAAGCGCCAATCCTCGCGCACCGCATCCGCAAAGCGGCCCTGGGGGGCGCGAGCGTCAGTTTCGTGAGCAGTGTAGAGCACGAGTACTTTTTCGATGTCGATCATTACCTTTCAGGCGGCGGTCTCCTGGACCTCCTCTCCGGAAAAGGGGTCGAACCGATTTTGGAGAAGCTCAGTAAAGCGGACAACGCGCTGGTGTTGCTCGGTAATATCGCGGGCAGGCACGGGTCGTTTAGTGCCGTACGGGCGCTGGCAGCGGAGATCGCCGATAAGGCTGGTGCGAAGCTCGGCACGCTTTCACCGGGCGCCAATAGCGCCGGGCTGAGCCTTGCTGGTGTCTTGCCGCGTGGAACTGAAGGTCAGCACGCCGGTGCGATGCTTGATGAGTCCCTCGACACAGTGATGTTGCTCGGTGTCGAGCCGGACGCCGACATTCACGCGACCGAAGATGCAGTCGCGAAGCTCGAGAAACAGCGATTCGTCATTGCGCTGACACCGTTTGTGTCGGACGCATTGCTTGAGGCGGCTGACCTGTTGTTACCGGTCGGAACGTTCGCCGAAACATCCGGAACCTATGTAAATATTGAAGGTACCTGGCAGAGTTTTGCCGGCGTTGCGAGTCCTGTGGGTGAGGCACGACCCGCCTGGAAGGTATTGCGTGTTCTCGGAAATCTCGTTGATGCCGACGGCTTCGACTATGTGACGAGTGAGGATGTGCTCGACGAGTGCAAGTCCGGCCTGGGTGATGTGGTCGTGGAAAGCTTCGCGGCTGGTAAGACGGCTACGGCCAATGCTGCAGATTCATCCGACGAAGAAATCGACACACCGTTGTACTCGGTAGATGGCCTCGTGCGTCGGGCTCGGGCCCTGCAGCTCACTCCTGAGGCACGCCGCGCAGCTGGCGGTGGAGGCGACTGATGCCGGAATTCATCCCTGGCCTTGTTCCGCAGTTCGCGCTCGATTTCTGGACGACGATGTCGCCGCTCATGCAGTACCTCATCACGACACTGTTCAAGATTCTCATCCTGACCATTGGCGTGATTCTCTGCGTGGCGTTTTCGACCTACTTTGAACGCAAAGTAATCGGCAGCATGCAGGCTCGTATCGGTCCCAACCGCGTCGGCCCGATGGGATTGCTGCAGCCGTTTGCGGATGTAATCAAGCTGCTGATCAAGGAAGTGATCGTCCCGTCGCAATCCAGCAGGTTCATCTTCGTTATTGCACCGTTGCTGTCGCTGACACCGGCACTTGCGGCCTGGGCCGTGATCCCGATGAACAACTGGTTTGTTATCGCGGACATCAATGCCGGGCTTCTGTATGTACTGGCATTGACGTCGGTTGGCGTTTACGGCGTCATCCTTGCTGGTTGGGCAACGAATTCGAAATACGCGTTGCTCGGCGCGATGCGCTCGGCCGCTCAGATTGTGGCTTACGAGATTGCGATGGGGTTCGCGCTGGTTGGCGTACTCATGGCTGGCGGCAGCCTGAATATTGGTGACATCGTGAATGCCCAGTCTGGCGGCGTAAGCCAATGGTTCATTTTGCCGCTGTTTCCGTTGTTCGTTGTGTACTGGATTGCCGGCGTCGCGGAAACCAACCGGGCGCCCTTTGACGTGGCGGAAGGCGAGTCGGAAATTGTTGCGGGTTTTCACGTGGAGTATTCGGGCGTGGCATTTGCGCTGTTCTTCCTGGCTGAATACGCCAACATGATCCTGATCTCGACGTTGACCGCCGTGTTTTTCCTTGGCGGCTGGGCGTCACCCTTCGAAGGGTGGACGTTCCTTAACGATATTTCGTGGCTCGCGTGGTTGACGGCTGGTGGTCTCCCCTGGCTGTTCGTGAAAATGTGTTTCTTCATGTACACCTTCTTCTGGCTGCGTGCGACGTTTCCGCGTTACCGCTACGACCAGATCATGCGCCTGGGCTGGAAGGTTTTTATTCCCGTGACGATTGTCTGGATTGCCGTCGAAGGTGCGATGGTCTGGTTCCAGGTCGGTCCATGGGCTGGAATGGGCGGATAAAACGATGAATCAGGTTATCAGCTACATCAAGACATTCGCTCTCTGGGAGCTTCTCAAGGGGCTCTCGGTTACGCAGCGTAACTGGTTCCGAAAGAGCGTTACGCTCGAGTATCCGGAAGAGAAGACGCCTCAGTCGCCTCGATTCCGCGGCTTGCATGCATTGCGTCGTTATCCGAACGGTGAAGAACGCTGCATCGCGTGCAAACTTTGCGAGGCTGTTTGCCCGGCGCTTGCGATTACGATCGAATCGGACGTCGCCGATGACGGCACGCGCCGCACGACGCGCTACGACATTGATCTCTTTAAGTGCATTTACTGCGGCTTCTGTGAAGAAGCTTGCCCCGTTGATGCGATCGTCGAGACGCGCCTCCATGAATACCATATGGAAGCGCCCGGCGAGAACATCATGACGAAAGACAAGCTGCTGGGTGTTGGCGACAAGTACGACGCCATGATTTCTGCGGACAAAGCAGCTGACGCGAAGTATCGGTAGGGCGCAGAGATGATGTTGCATTCCATACTTTTTTACGTTTTCGCGACAATCATGTTCGGCGCAGCGCTTGGAGTCGTGCTTTCGCGCAACCCGGTGCATTCGGTCATGCTCCTCGTATTCACGTTTTTCAATGCCGCGATTCTCTGGCTGCTCGCAGAGGCCGAGTTCCTGGCCATTGTGCTGGTACTGGTTTACGTCGGCGCAGTTATGGTGCTGTTCCTGTTTGTCGTCATGATGCTCGATGTCAACATCGAGGCAGCGAAGCGTGGACTGACGCGCTACGCGCCACTGGGTATCGGCCTGGCGCTGATCATGGCAATTGAATTGATCAATGTTATCTGGTTGCGTGCTGGTGTGTCTTCAGATGTAAGCGGTTTTGCGCCGACGCCCGAGGGCTACAGTAATACCAAGGCGCTTGGTTCCGTGTTGTACACGGAGCATGTCTACGCTTTTGAAATTGCGGCGGTCATATTGCTGCTGGCCATCATTGCTGCGATCACGCTGACCATGCGCAGGCGCCCGGGTCTCAAGGTACAAAACATTGGGAAGCAGGTGGCGGTGCGCGCGAAGGATCGTGTCCGCGTGGTCAAGATGGATGCGGAGAAGAAGCAATGATCGGACTGCAGCACTATCTGACGGTTGCCGCGATGCTCTTCGTACTGAGTATTGCCGGCATCATTATCAACCGCAAAAACCTGATCCTGCTGCTGATGTGCATCGAACTCATGCTGCTGGCGGTCAACACCAACTTCATCGCTTTCTCGCGTTTCCTGGGCGATGAGACGGGGCAGGTTTTCGTGTTCTTTATTCTCACGGTCGCGGCTGCCGAGGCGGCGATCGGTCTGGCTATTCTCGTGGTGCTGTTCCGCAACAGGCGATCCATCGCCGTGCAGGAACTGAATACGCTGAAGGGTTGATATGTACAGCTACTACCTGACAATCGTATTAGCACCGCTTGCAGCGGCAATCATCGCCGGGCTCGCAGGCAAGAAGATCGGCCGCGCCGGCGCGCACTGGGTAACGATTATCGGTGTGGGCATTTCCTGCGTTTTGTCTTTGCTCGTCCTCAAAAACATGTTCTGGGGTGGGGCAGCGCCGGAGAATATCAGTGTCTACACCTGGGCCGTAACCGATGGCCTGCATATGGAGGTCGGTTTCCTTGTCGATCGCCTGACGGCGCTCATGATGTGCGTCGTCACATTTGTGTCGCTGGCGGTGCATGTCTACACAATCGGTTACATGCATGATGATCCGGGCTACCAGCGTTTCTTCAGCTACATCTCGCTGTTCACGTTTTCGATGCTCATGCTGGTCATGTCCAATAACTTCCTGCAGCTGTTTTTCGGCTGGGAGGCGGTTGGTCTCGTTTCCTACCTGCTGATCGGATTCTGGTTCAAGCGCGAGAATGCAATTTTCGCCAATCTGAAAGCATTCCTCGTTAATCGCGTTGGCGATTTCGGTTTCATCCTGGGTATCGCCGCCGTTGTCACGCTCACCGGCTCGCTGGACTATGCCACCGTCTTTGGCGGTGCCGAGGCCATGGCCGAGCAGAGCATCGAGGTGCTGCCAGGCAGTCCGTGGAATGCAATGACGGTCACCTGCATCCTGTTGTTTATCGGTGCGATGGGCAAGTCGGCACAGGCTCCGTTGCACGTGTGGCTGCCGGACTCGATGGCAGGCCCGACACCGATCTCGGCCCTGATCCATGCAGCAACGATGGTTACTGCTGGCATCTTCATGGTGGCGCGGATGTCACCCCTATTCGAGCTTTCGACGACGGCGCTGGCCGTGGTCATCGTAATTGGCTCGATAACGGCGTTTTTCATGGGGCTGCTGGGCATCGTCCAGAATGACATCAAGCGTGTTGTTGCTTACTCAACGCTCTCGCAGCTCGGTTACATGACCGTAGCGCTCGGTGCTTCGGCATACAGTGCGGCGATATTCCACCTGATGACGCACGCGTTTTTCAAGGCGCTGCTGTTCCTGGCCGCCGGCTCGGTCATCATCGCGCTGCACCACGAGCAGGACATCCGCAAGATGGGTGGAATCCGGAAGTATATGCCGATTACGTACTGGACTGCGTTGATCGGCTCGCTCGCGCTTATCGGTTTTCCTGGATCCTCTGGGTTCTTCTCGAAAGACCTGCTGATTGAAGCCGTACGAGAATCCCATTGGCACGGGCAGGGTGCTGTCTACTGGATCGCATACCTGAGTGTTCTGCTGGGCGTTTTCGTTACGGCGCTGTATTCCTTCCGCATGTTCTTCCTTGTATTCCACGGCAAGGAACGTATGAGCGAGGAGGCGAAGTCGCACTTGCATGAGATGCCGGCAGTAGTCACCGTACCGTTGATCATGCTCGCCATCCCATCGGCCGCGATTGGCTGGTTTACCGTGGGTCCGGTTTTGTTCGGCGACTATTTCGGCGATGCGATTTATGTCAGCAGTGCACATGACGTTCTTGGCCATATGGGTGAGGCCTGGCACGGCAGCCTGGGCCTCCTGACGCATGCGATCATGACACCCGTGTTCTGGCTCGCAGCAGCAGGTGTATTCGTTGCCTGGTTTCTCTACCTGAAGCGCCCGGACATTCCGGCGGCGATTCAGAGCAAGGTTTCGGGACTTTATAACCTGCTGGATCGCAAGTATTACTTCGATGATCTCTACATCAAGGGATTTGCAGCAGGAGGCCGCAATATAGGCAAATTCCTGTGGCAGAAGGGCGATGAGTTCATTATCGATGGTGTGTTAGTCAACGGCACTGCGAACACGATTGGGCGACTTGCCGGTGTCATGCGCCAGATTCAAACCGGGTATCTCTATACCTACGCTTTCGCAATGATTATCGGCCTGACGATACTACTCGGCTGGCTCATTTGGTTGAGGTAACGCAGTGCTCGCGAATTATTTACTGAGTTTCCTCATCTGGTTTCCGATTGTTGGTGGCGTCGCGCTGCTCGTCATAGGTGATGGTGATGACACTGAATCACCTCAGGCGAGGCTGATGCGGCTGACCGCACTGGCGTTCACTGTACTTACGTTTGTTGCAAGTATCGCCCTTTATATGGGCTTCGATAATGCCGAGCCAGGCATGCAGTTCATCGAGAGGATGCCGTGGATCGAGGCATTCAATGTCTGGTACTACCTGGGCGTAGATGGGCTGTCGGCGCCGCTGATTCTGCTGACGACGTTTATCACGCCGCTGATCGTGATTGCTGGCTGGGATTCGATCAGGAACCGTCCATCTCAGTACTATGCGGCCTTTCTGATTCTCGAGGGCCTGATGATCGGCGTATTCGCCGCGCTCGACGGCCTGCTGTTCTATGTGTTCTGGGAAGCCATGCTGATCCCGATGTTCCTGATCATCGGTGTTTGGGGTGGCAAACGGCGCGTCTACGCGACCCTGAAGTTCTTCCTGTACACGTTCCTCGGCTCAGTGCTGATGCTGGTTGCGTTCATCTACCTGTATCTCGAAGCGAATACGTTCAACCTCCTGGTCTTCATGAATCTGCCAATTGATCTCGGCGTGCAGAAACTGATATTCCTCGCGTTTCTGATTGCGTTTGCGGTCAAGGTACCGATGTGGCCGGTCCATACCTGGTTGCCGGATGCCCATGTTGAGGCGCCGACCGGTGGTTCCGTGATCCTTGCGGCAATCATGTTGAAAATGGGCGGCTACGGTTTCGTGCGCCTTTCGCTACCAATAGTTCCTGACGGCAGTGCCTATTTCGCAAACATGATGATCGCGCTATCGCTGATCGCGGTGGTGTATATCGGCTTTGTCGCGCTCATGCAGAAGGACATGAAGAAACTCATCGCGTACTCATCGATCGCGCATATGGGTTTCGTCACACTCGGCATGTTCCTGCTGTGGTCGATCGCAGCAGAGACGGGCGCGGGTCTGGGCATGACCGGTGCCATGGTGCAGATGATCTCGCACGGTCTTATTTCCGGTGCAATGTTCCTCTGCGTCGGCGTCCTTTACGACCGCATGCATAGCCGCCAGATAGCGGATTACGGTGGTGTCGCGAATACGATGCCTGTGTTCGCCTCGTTCATGGTGTTATTCGCGATGGCCAATGCCGGTCTGCCGGGAACATCGGGATTTGTTGGTGAGTTCATGGTCATCATCGCGAGCTTCAAGGCGAATTTCTGGTATGCGTTCCTTGCGGGCACCACCCTGGTTCTCGGTGCCGCGTATACGCTCTGGATGATCAAGCGTGTCGTTTACGGTGAGGTCGCCAACGACAACGTGGCCGAACTCAAGGATTTGAACTCGAGAGAGTTCATCGTGCTGACTATTCTCGCAGTGAGTGTTCTGTTGGTCGGCCTTTGGCCGGCGCCACTCGTTGACATGATGAATACGACGATCGAAGCATTAATGCAACAGGTCGGGCAGTCGAAGCTCTGACGGGTCTTGATATGAATTTGATGGATTACATTGCAGCCGCACCGGAGATGACCCTGTTGGGACTGATCTGCGTGGTCATGATCGCAGACCTGTTTATCGACGAGGAAAACCGGGCGGTAACATTCTGGTTAAGCATGCTCGCTCTGGTCATAACAGCAGTGGTGCTGTATGCAACAGCGCCATCGGCACGGACGGTTGTGTTCTACGGCGCCTATGTATCTGATGCGCTGTCGCAGGTATTGAAACTCGGCGCGGTACTGTTGGTCGGCGTATCGTTCCTGTATGCACGCGACTATCTGCGCGTAAATGATCTGAACAAAGGCGAGTACTATCTTCTCGGTCTGTTCGGGTTGCTTGGCATGATGATCATGATGTCGGCAAACAGCTTGCTGACAATGTACCTGGGCCTCGAAACGCTTGCGCTGTCGATGTATGCCTTGGTCGCAATCGATCGCAATAACGTGACGTCCGCCGAATCAGCGATGAAGTACTTTATTCTGGGTGCCATCGCGTCGGGTGCGTTGCTCTATGGCATTTCCTGGGTATACGGCGTGACGGGAGCACTTCAATTCGATGAAATTGCGCAGGCTCTCCGTGGCGATCCAAGTCTCAATAATTTGCCACTGTGGTTCGGCATGGCTTTCCTGATCGTCGGTATTGCATTCAAGTTCGGCGCGGTGCCGTTTCATATGTGGCTACCTGATGTCTACCAGGGCGCCCGAACGCCAGTAACCGTCTATCTTGCTTCGGCCCCGAAGCTGGCAGCGCTGGCACTGATACTTCGTATCCTTGTCGATGCGCTAGGAAGTCTGCATGACACATGGAGCACGATGATCATGTTCGTTGCGGTGCTGTCGATTCTGCTTGGCAATATCGTTGCCATCGCCCAGACGAACATCAAACGCATGCTTGGTTATTCAACAATCGCCCATGTCGGTTTTATCCTGCTCGGTATTTACACGGGCACCGGGGATGGCATGGCTTCGGCATTGTTTTACGCGTTGACATACGTCGTTACGGCGGCGGGGGCGTTCGGCATCGTTATCCTGTTGAGCCGTCGTGGCTATGATGCGGAACTGCTCAGCGATTTTAAAGGCCTTAACGCACGCAGTCCCTGGTTCGCACTGATGATGTTGTTCCTGATGTTCTCGATGGCTGGCGTGCCGCCGTTCGTCGGCTTTGTATCGAAGTTGTACGTCATCAGTGCCGTTCTGGATATCGGCGGAACCGGGCTGGCCATCCTGATGGTGCTGGCGTCGGTCGTCGGTGCCTTCTACTACCTGAAAGTCGTCTGGTACATGTATTTCGAGGAGAACGAAGACAAGGCTGTGCTGCAGGCCAGTATGGATACGCGCATCGTGCTGAGCCTCAATTCGCTTGCGGTTCTGGCCCTTGGAGTCGTGCCTGGGAGCCTGTTGGCACTCTGCATCAACGTTCTGTACTAGGCCCCAAGCAGGAGCCCGCCTTTTCGGGCGACCGGGGGGTTTACAAGGCCCATCCATGCCTATACTATGCGCCACTGCTGATGCGGGGTGGAGCAGTCTGGCAGCTCGTCGGGCTCATAACCCGAAGGTCGCAGGTTCAAATCCTGCCCCCGCT
>JBFFOS010000035.1:0-21228 GCA_041574375.1 Woeseiaceae bacterium | reverse complement strand
GACCAGGGGATTCCCCTGTCGAGCGTGTTTGGTTCATTGCAGTCGATGCTCGGCTCGTTGTACGTCAACGATTTCAATTTATTTGGCCGCACTTTCCGCGTCATGGTGCAGGCTGAGGGTGAGTATCGGAGCAAGGAATCCGACATCGGCCGTATCTTTGTGCGCAACTCAAGCGGTGAGATGGTGCCGATATCGACGCTCGTCAATACGTCCCCTGAGCTCGGCCCCGAAATGCTGACACGATACAACCTGTTCAACTCGGTAACGATCAACGCGATCCCGGCACCCGGTTTCAGTGAGGGCCAGGCAATCGATGCGATGAGTGCAATTTCACAGGCCCAACTGCCAGCCGGTTTCACCTATGACTGGTCGGGTGTGACCTACCAGTCGCTGGCGGCCGGAAACCTGGCGCCAATCATCTTCTCGCTGTCGCTGATTTTCGTCTATCTGTTCCTCGTCGCGCAATACGAATCCTGGCTGATTCCAACAGCCATATTGCTGTCCGTACCGCTCGCCCTGATCGGTGCGTTTAGCGGACTGACGGCGCTCGGTATCCCGTTAAACCTGTACGCGCAGATCGGTCTCGTTTTGCTCATCGGAATATCGGCGAAGACGGCGATCCTGATCGTCGAGTTTGCGAAAGAGCTTCGCGAGCAAGAAGGCCTGTCCATCATCGATGCGACTGTAAAAGGCGCATCCCTTCGATTCCGTGCGGTGTTGATGACGGCGATATCATTCGTGCTCGGCGTATTGCCACTGGTTCTCGCATCGGGTGCGGGCGCAGCATCGCGTGTCTCGCTGGGCGCAGCGGTGTTCTTCGGCATGCTTGCGTCGGCGATCCTGGGAACCCTGATGGTGCCCGCTGCATTCGCCGCCGTGCAGACCTTCCGTGAATGGACAAAGCGTAGTTCACGCCCAGCTGCCAGTTAAGCAGGCTGCCGTCACCGCAGTGGGGTCAGCAAGTACCGCACCGGGCCAAGTGGATCGTGCGTTCGGGCGATGAAGTACATGCAGGTGTAAATGGCAATTGCTGCAACGAAGCAGCCGCGCCTGATGCCCGCCGTATGACCTCGTTTGAGCGCCAGCGTACCGAGGCCGATGTAAACGACGAGCAGCGTCAACTTCAGCCAGAGCCAGCCGTTGCTGTAGACAGCCGCCGGCAAGATCGCGAGCAGGAACACAGCGGCGGCCAATAGCACGATGTCGATCGTGTAACTCAGGTAACGAAGCGGCGCGATCATGCCCCAGCTGCCGCCCCAGTTGACCGCGGTTCCGCGTAGCAGAAACAGGGCGCCGCTCGCGATCGCAGCTGTCACGTGAACGAGCTTTATTTCCGGGTATAACTCGAGCATGTAAGTCTCGGCCGCAATGCGTGGGTATCACGCATGGTATCTCCTGCACGCATGCTGCTCCAGATCGCGTGGCTAATTGATTCAGCGATTGACCCACTCGTTGACCTAGATCAATGCGAACGCCGCGTTTGAGGCTAGACTGCGACAGATGATCGGGATGACACATAAGGTGATAAACTTTTCCTGCATGGAGAAGGACACACCACAGTACGAGGCGATCCGCAGTCATTACCTGTTTTCGGGCCTCACGGATGGCGAGTTTGATTCCCTCGCGACTGAGGTCTCGGTCGAGTCCTACGACAAAGGCGAAATCCTATTTCATCGCGGCGATACGGCTGATGCGTTCTATTACGTCGAGTCCGGACAGGTCGAATTGAGCCTGATCTCGCGCGACGGCCAGAAGAAGGTCGTCGAAGTGATCGCTCATGGCAGGACATTCGCCGAAGCTATCATCTTCATGGCTGAAGCCAAGGTCCCGGTAACCGCCGAGGCCTTGTCCAACTGCGTGGTTTATCGCATTCCTAACGATGCCTACCGCAACTTGCTGCAGGACAATGCCAATGCCTGCATGCGCCTGCTTAGCGATGTCTGCTATCACCTGCATCAGCGCGTCCGCGAAATCGAACGCCTGACGATTCAAAATGCCCATAGCCGCCTCGCCAGCTACCTGATCGACCATATTGTCGAGATAGATGACGATGAGGCGACAGTGCGCCTTGACCTGCCCCGGCATGTGGTCGCATCAAGACTCTCTATAACCCCCGAGACTTTGTCGCGGCTGCTCAGGGCCATGTCCGACGATGGCATCCTGACCGTCGACGATCGCCTCGTATTCGTCCACAGCCTTGCCCGGCTTAGACCTTACGACTGAAGCAACTTTCTTGATCTAGATCATGGAGCCGCTGCCGAGGCGGATTCATGATCAGGTCTCGCGGTGCGTTTGTGGGCCGCAACAGCAGGTCGCTTATGAACATTGTCTTCTTCACGCTGGCTGCAGTTTTTTTGTACCTGTTGTCAGACTGGATCCTGGAGCGGGTGGAAGTGACCGCGGGCCGGCGCTTCCAATATCGGTCGCTCGTGTTCTTTAGCATCCTGTTGACGCTGGCTATGACGAGTTTCGCGCTCATCAGCCATCTGACCGGAAACACTCTTGGGGGATAGATCGTGACAGAAGAACACAAATCAGAAGACGAGGGCTTGCAGGACGAAGAACAACTTCCGTTCATGCAACGCCTCTTGGATAACCCGTTCCTGCTCTTATTCCTCGGCATCGCGGTACCGACAGTGTTCTACATCATCTGGGGAATCATGGAGATCACCCAGATACCGATAGCGGACTAAACAGGGGGCTGAACCATGGCTATAACACCGCCTACTGAACGAAACTGGTGGAAGCAACCGATCGCCAAGGTCGAACTCACCTGGATCATCATCGCGTTCTTCTGGGGACTCTTCATGTTCTTCATGATGATCTACTGGCATGGCGCGGGAGAGCAGAACCTCTCGAACGAAGCGTACAAGATCAAGCCCGAGAAATTCGCTGCGAAAACGCAGGAAATGATAGAGGCGTATACGGTGCGCGAGGAGAATGGCTTTCCGGTCGTGCATCCGCCGGTCGGTAGCGACGTGTATCTGACGGGCCGGTTGTTCAACTGGTGGCCGATACTCGAGCTCGAGAAAGACCAGACCTACCGTCTGCATCTCTCATCGGTAGATGTACAACACGGTTTCTCGCTGCAGCCCATCAACATAAACCTTCAGGTGCATCCGGCCTACGACATGGTGGTCACGATCAAGCCTGACCAGGCCGGTGAATACGGCATCGTGTGCAACGAATTTTGCGGCATCGGCCATCACCTGATGGTCGGCAAGCTGTACGTTGTCGAGTAGGGGGAGCACGAACATGTCAAAAAATACAGAATTTCGCACCTGCCCCACGACAGGCCTCAAGGTCGATCTCGCTGCCGAGAAACTGATCAAGGCCAATGCGGTCGCGGCCGTCATCTTTCTCGCAATTGGCGGCCTGTTCGGTCTGTTGGTGGCACTGACGCGCTGGCCCGAGGTTCACCTCCTGCCTGCCGACTGGTTCTACCTCGCATTGACGGCGCACGGCATTGACGTCCTGCTCGTCTGGATTATTTTCTTCGAGATGGCGGTGCTCTATTTCGCTTCGGCCATCCTGCTGAACAGCCGAATTGCGGGTCCACGCTGGGCATGGACAGGTTTTGGACTAATGCTGGCCGGTGCGCTGATCACGAATGTTGTCGTGCTGCAGGGCGGTTCCAGCGTGATGTTCACGTCCTACGTGCCGCTGAAGGCCGAGCCGGGCTTCTATCTCGGCATCATCCTGTTCGCGGTCGGCGCGCTCATCGGCTGCTTCGTCTTTTTCGGTACGCTGGTCGTTGCTCGCCGGGAACGCACCTACAAGGGCTCGATCCCGCTGGTGACCTTCGGTGCACTGACCGCGGCGATAATCGCGGTCTTCACGATCGCCTCCGGTGCAATCATCCTGATTCCGACATTGCTCTGGTCGATCGGCCTCGTCAGCCATATTGATCCGCTGCTATACAAGACGATCTGGTGGGCCATGGGTCACTCGTCACAGCAGATCAACGTCTCCGCACACGTCGCCATATGGTATGCGATTGCGGCTATAACCTTCGGCGCGAGGCCGTTGTCCGAAAAGGTTAGCCGGACGGCGTTCCTCATGTACATCCTCTTCCTGCAGCTTGCGAGCGCTCACCACTTGCTGGCCGAACCCGGACTCAGTTCCGAGTGGAAGATCTTTAACACGAGTTACGCGATGTACCTGGCCGTGCTCGGCAGCATGGTTCACGGCATGACGGTGCCCGGATCTATTGAAGCGGCACAGCGTGCGCGCGGACTGACGAATGGGATGTTTGAGTGGCTGCGCAAGGCCCCGTGGGGCAACCCGGCATTTTCCGGCATGTTCATGTCACTCGTGTTCTTCGGCTTCATAGGCGGTATTTCCGGCGTGGTAATGGGCACGGAACAGATCAACCTGATCATGCACAACACGCTCTATGTGCCAGGTCACTTCCACGGCACGGTAGTCGCCGGCACGACGCTGGCGTTCATGGCTATCACGTACTACCTGGTGCCGCTTGTGTTCCGCCGCGAGATCATGTTCATGAAGCTGGCGAGGCTACAGCCCTACCTGTTCGGCATCGGTGTAGCTGGTATTTCCGTTTTCATGATGGGCGCAGGTACGCTGGGCGTCTCACGGCGGCACTGGGATATGCAGTTTGCAGACGCCATTCTGCCGTTCGACTACCCGTCGGCAGCCTTCCTGATGATGGGCCTGAATGGCATGTTCGCCGTGCTGGCAGCGGTCGGCGGCATCGCGTTTATCGTCGTTGTCGTGGGCTCAGTGTTCTTTGGCCGTAAACTCGGCGTGGATGAAAAGCCGAGCTATCCGGAGGTGCCGCCCCAGGCCGCGGTGGTCGCGGAGCATGGCAGCGCAGACTCGCTGAAGATCCCGGGCACGACGATGCTGGTCGCAATCTTCTTCATCGCCTTTGTGCTTTATTACTTCGTCAACTGGAAGTATCTGTCGGAGGTCTGGCCGCTGAGCTGAGATTCAAATCGATACGACAATGTCTGCAACGATCAAACTCATCTACCACACCGCGAAGGTACGCCTCGGTTTTCTGATTATGGCGTGCGCCCTTACGGGTGTGGCCGTGATTCCGAATCACAGTCTTGGTGCGTGGCAGATACTCGTTCTCGGTGTTGCGGTGCTGGTCGCCTCTTCGGCAGCCGGGGCCTTCAACCAGTTTTACGAGCGTGATCTCGATGTCCACATGAAGCGTACGCAATCGCGGCCGTTCGTGACAGGACGGTTTCAGGCTGACTGGATCTGGCTGGGAGGCATTGTCCTTGCGCTGCTGCTTGCGCTGGCGGCTGCCGCCGTGGCGACCAACTGGCTTGCGACCTTTTTCGTGTTCATGGGAGCGTTTACCTACGGTGTCGTGTACACGGTCTGGCTCAAGCGCCGTACCTGGCTAAACATCGTTATCGGTGGTCTCGCGGGCAGTTTCGCGGTTCTTGCCGGTTCCGCAGCTGCCGGGGCGACGTTCTCCCCGGTCGCGTTCCTTATCGCGGGAGTGCTGTTTCTCTGGACGCCGCCGCATTTCTGGTCGCTGGCATTTGCCTGCAAGGAAGACTACCGGCGCGCAGGCGTCCCGATGCTGCCTGTCGTTGTCGATGACAAGGCAGCAACGTTGACGATCCTCGTGCACACCGTCGCACTGGTCGCGCTATCAATCGCACCGCTCTGGTATGGAATGGGCTGGATCTATGCGCTCGGCGTCATCGCCGGCGGCGCCTATTTCCTGTTTGCCTGTGCACGCCTCTATATCGTCCCGGGCGTCCGCAACGCATGGCATGCATTTGCCGCTTCCATCGTACAGCTCGGCCTGTTGCTGGTCGCCGCTATGCTGGATGGTTTGCTGGTCGGCTGAGCCATGCAATGCCGCACTGGGCTTCTTTTCCTGACGCTGGTAGCGTTTTCTGCCTTCGGTGCGGAGTACGATCGCGCAGCGGCACTCGACATCAGTCAGGGCGCGATCGGCCGTCAGTTGGACAACTACACGCTGCGCGATTCGGCAGGACAGCCGTTCGTGATGTCAGAGCTGCGGGGCAAACCGCTTCTCGTCAGCATGATTTACACGAGCTGCCATCATATCTGCCCGACGATCACCCGCAATTTGCGTGACAAAATTGAAGTTGCACAGGAGGCCCTTGGCGAGGACGCCTTCAATGTCGTCACGGTCGGTTTCGACTGGCGGGTAGACACACCTGATCGCATGCGCGAGTTCGAGTCGCGCCTGGGTATCGACCACGTGCCGAACTGGCACTTTCTTGCTATCGAGGCCGGCGTTGTCGATGAACTCAGCGACAACCTCGGCTTCCTGTTCTATCCTAGCGCCAAGGGTTTCGACCATCTCGCCCAGGCGACGGTCGTCGACGCTGACGGCAGGGTTTACAGGCAGGTCTATGGCGTCGACGTCGAGACGACGGCAATCGTCGAGCCTCTAAAAGAACTGGTGTTCAACACGCCTCGTAACGCGGGTTTTGTGGAGCACTGGGTCAGTACCTTTAAACTTTTCTGCACCGTCTACGATCCCAACAGCGATCGCTATCGCTTCGACTACTCGATATTCATGTCGATCGTCGTCGGCATATTAAGCCTGGGGCTGATCGGTATTTTTATCGCAAAGGAATGGCAACGCGCCCGATAGGTTCACAATGGAACTGATCAAACGAGCCCTCGCGCATGCGTTCGCGCGCTTTGAGGCGGTCTTCGAGTACGCTTTCGGGCAGCGCAACACCCCGTTTGCGTACCTCGGTGCCCTGGGCTGGTATTTCTACTGGATCGTCGCGGCAACGGGCGTCTACCTGTATATCTTTTTCGACACGGGTATCACCGATGCCTACGCATCGGTCGAATACATGACGCACGATCAATGGTACGCGGCCGGCATCATGCGCAGCCTGCATCGCTATGCGTCCGACGCGCTGGTCGTCGTTGTCGTACTGCATATTTTTCGCGAGTTCGCGTTCGACCGGCTGCGCGGCCGCCGCTTCTTTGCGTGGCTGACGGGCGTGCCGCTGCTCGCATTCATCTATCTTTGCGGTCTCAGCGGGTACTGGCTGGTATGGGACCAGCTCGCGCAGTACATTGCCGTCGCGACGACCGAGTGGCTCGATACCCTGCCGGTGTTTGGCGAACCGATCGCAAATAACTTTCTCAATAGCATGACGCTGGGCGGCCGCTTCTTCACCCTCATGGTGTTCATCCACATATTCGGCCCGCTGTTCATGTTGTTGCTGATGTGGGTTCACATCCAGAGACATTCCGGGGCGAAGGTCAATCCGCCACGGCCGCTCGCCATCGGCACACTCGGTGTCCTTGTCGTTTTGTCAGTTGTGTTTCCGGCTGTCAGCCAGGGTCCGGCGGACCTGGATGTCGTGCCTACGGAACTCGGATTCGACTGGTTCTACCTAGTGGGCTATCCACTGCTGGATTTCGTCCCGGGCGGGCTGCTCTGGCTGTATGTCTTCGCCGGATTCGTGCTGCTTGCCGCGCTGCCGTGGATCCCGCCCGCGAAACGCGTTCCGGCAGCGATCGTCAATCTCGAGAACTGCAATGGCTGTACGCGCTGTTTCGACGACTGTCCGTTTAGTGCGATCAACATGGTCCCGCGAACGGACGGGCGCGCATACGAGTCCGAGCCCGTCGTCAACGTGAACCAGTGCACGTCCTGTGGAATCTGCGCCGGCGCCTGCCCGACGTCGACACCGTTCCGGCGCTCGGGCTCCCTGCAACCCGGCATCGAGCTGCCGCACCGAAGCATCGCAGCGCTCCGCGACGAACTCGTGGCCGAGACCGAAAAGGCGCGCGTTGTCGTGTTTGCCTGCGATACCGGCGACACCGACGAACTCGGACAGGTTGGCGTGAAAGTCATTCGGTTACCCTGCGTCGGCATGCTGCCACCGTCATTCGTCGACTTTGCCCTGGCTCGCCATCATGCCGAGGGCGTCATGATCGCGGGCTGCGCCGAAGGCGATTGCCACCACCGGCTTGGCAACGAATGGACCATTGAGCGCATGGCGCGAAGGCGAGACCCGTACCTGCGCCAGCGCGTCGACGAACGGCGCCTGTGCCTGAGCTGGCTGCCACGCGGCTCTTCGCGACGCCGACTGCGCGCCCTGGAGGAGTTCCGGACGGCACTGTCGGAGATCGACGATGAATAGAGTCGTCCAGG
This sequence comes from Woeseiaceae bacterium, assembly GCA_041574375.1. Classification (GTDB taxonomy): domain Bacteria; phylum Pseudomonadota; class Gammaproteobacteria; order Steroidobacterales; family Woeseiaceae; genus UBA1847. Next base: position 13,085 of record JBFFOS010000035.1, on the reverse strand, counting down.
CATTTTTATACGGGGCCTTCGCGGTATTCATCGGCTACCTGTCTGTCGCGCCGACTTACCGGTACGGGGACCCGGACCTTGCCGTGATCAAGCTGTCGTTGAACCATGCGGCGGATCGTGTCGAGGCGTGCATCAAGCTGACGCCACAGCAGATCAACGAGCGCGCCATGAAGGGAGAGCCGATCAATGAATGCGAACGGGCACGGCTGCCGCTTGTCGTTGAGCTCGATGTGGACGGCACGACGGTCCTGTCCGTGGCCGCCGTTCCTTCGGGGCTTTGGAGTGACGGTCCCGCCTCGGTATACGAGCGGCTCGCAATCAATTCCGGGGCCCACACGATCACGGCGCGCCTGAGAGATTCCGCACGCGAGACGGGGTGGGACTATGAGTACTCGGAAGAGGTCGACCTGGTGCCAGGACGCTATTTCACAATTACGTTCCGCGCGGAAAACGGAGGTTTTGCATTCCGATGAGCCTGATTACCTGGAAGGATGAATTCAGCGTCGGCGTCGCCGCCGTCGACCTCGAGCACCGTGAGCTTATCGAGTTGATCAACGGTCTGGACGCCGGCATGCGGGAATACGCCACCCAGACGACGGTTGTGGAGACGCTGGGCGAGATCTATGCGCGCATTTCGGCTCACTTCGCACTCGAAGAGAAGATCATGCGCAAAGCCGGCTATGACGGCTTCACCACGCACAAGCAGGACCACGAACGGCTATTGGATGAATTGCTGGATGTCATCGACAGTGTCGACGACGCCGGATGCTATGATCGGGAAGGACTCTCTCGCGATCTCGACCGCTGGTTCTCCGACCATTTTCGAACGCACGACGCACGCTTGCATCAAAAGCTCGGCTAATGAAAACGGGGCCCCGCGAACGAGGCCCCGCCAATACCCCCCCGTCTAGTAGATGTCGTTCAGCGTGTTATAGACGTTGAACTTGCCCGTTGGCGTAATAAGGTTCGGGTCCTTGATCACTGCCTTGAGTTCGCGCGTCTTGTCGTTGACGATGACGATGGCGCTTTCCTGGTCCTTGCCGGACCAGACCGAGAACCAGATTTCATCACCGGCCTTGTTGAACTCACCCTGGACGACGCGTTTCGGGCCTTCACCCAGCTCCGCCCATTCACCAATCGGCAGCGCGACGAAGCCGGCGTCGAGGCTATTGATATCGAACACGGCCACGGACTGACTGATCGATTCGTCCGGGTTCAGTGGCGCGTCAACCCACAGATTGGTCGATTCCGGGTGCGACTTGACGAATAGTGAACCACCGCCCATGCCTTCGATGATGCGGACGGTTTTCCAGGCTTTTTCCGGATGGCCCTTCGGGTCCGTGCCGAGGAAGGTAACGTTGGCATTGCCGAGTGCCGATGTAACCCAGACAGGCCCGTGCTCGGGATCGACGAGGTTTGCACCACGGCCCGGATGGGGCGTCTTGGTGACGTCGGAAAGGGCGACGAGCTTGCGCTCCTTTGAGTCGACCACGGCAATCTTGTCGGACTGGTTGGCCGCTGTGAGGAAGTAGCGCTTGGTTCTGTCCCAGCCACCGTCGTGCAGGAATCTGGCCGCCCCGATGTCGGTTACCGTGATGTTTTCGATGTCGCTGTAATCGACCAACAGGATATGGCCCGTTTCCTTCACATTGACGATGAAGTCGGGGTGTTCATGCGAGGCCACGATAGCGGCTACACGCGGTTCGGGATGATACTCCTGCGTGTCGACGGTCATGCCGCGCGTTGACACGATCTTCAGCGGTTCAAGCGTGTCGCCGTCCATGATGACGTACTGCGGGGGCCAGTAGGCGCCGGCAATCGCGTACTTGTCTTCGTAGCCCTTGTACTTGGACGTTTCCACGGAGCGTGCTTCGAGTCCAACCTTGATCTCGGCAACGATCGCGGGCGGGTTCATCCACATGTCGATCATATCGACTTTGGCGTCGCGCCCGATCGTGAACATGTAACGGCCTGAAGCGGACGGCCGCGAGATGTGCACGGCGTAACCGGTTTTAAGGCGCGTCACGATTTCCTTGGTATCGCCATCGATGATCGCGACTTCGCCAGCATCACGCAGCGTAACCGAGAAGAAGTTGTCGATGTCGCGGTCATGCTGCGGTTTGGTCGGACGGTCTTCCGGCGCAACCAGGACTTTCCAACTTGCTTTCATATCGGGCATGCCGAATTCCGGTGGCGAGGGAGGTTCCTGCTGCAGAAAACGCGCCATGATGTCGATTTCGGCTTCGGTCATGTCACCCGCGGTACCCCAGTTGGGCATGCCGGCAGGCGAGCCGTAGGTGATCAGGGCTTTCAGGTAATCTGTACCCTTTTCCCGGGTAATGTCCGGCGTCAGCGGCTTGCCCGTGGCGCCTTTGCGCAACACACCATGGCATCCCGCGCATCGCTCGAAGTAACGCTGCGTTGCCGTTGCAAACTCGGCTTCGGTGAGAACCGGGCCTTTGACATCCGTGACCTGTCGGGCGCCCTCTGGTGACATGGCGACTGGCGCACCCTCGTACTTCAATTCACCTTCGGTTGCACCGACGTGGCGCTGGCCCTCGGCACGGTCTTCGGCGCCGGCTGCAGCGCGAATAGCTGCGACTTCTGCGACGCTGACGGCTGCCAGGTCGTTGCCCCAGGAGCCAAACACATAGGTGATTGCCGCGGCGAGGTCTTCGTCCGGCAAGTGGCCGAGGCTCGGCATCACGCCGTTGTAGTCGACACCATTAACCGTGATCGGACCGGTCAGGCCGAATAACGCAGTACTGATGACATCTTCGCGGTTACCCGCCAGGTAGTCGGAGCCCGCCAGCGGCGGGAACGCGCCCGCCAGGCCCTGGCCGTTGGGCTGATGGCATGCGGCACAGTTGGCGTTGTAGACGCCCTGGCCCTTTGCCATGAGCTCGCCAGCCGTTGCTACGGCGACCTCGGCATCATGCACGGCTGTATCGCTGGCGGTTGCTGTCTCCGCCGGTTCCTGTGAGCATGCTCCCAGGTACAGTGCCAACAGCGGCACGGCCAGAAACATGCTGATCTTCTTGCGTTTCATTTTTACTCCCCTGTCATTGCTGACCTATCGGAAAATCACCACACCAGGTTGAGGCTGACGGACGCGCTGCGTCCCGCCTGTGCGAGATATGGAAGAATCGGGTCGTCGGGTGCCAGACCGCGTACGTCGGTCCAGTTCCAGTACGTGCGATCGGTCAGGTTTTGCAGCCCGGCTCGTACGACCAGGTTGCCGCCGAGCTTTTGCGTGAAGTAGAGGTCGAACACGGTATACCCGGCAGGCTTGAATAGCTCGCTGGCGGATTCGTCGACCCGATCGTAGGCATCCGCAAGCGTACTCTTCAGGCGCAGCTCGCGGGTCTCGTCAGCCGAGAACCAGCTGAAGCCGACAACGGCCTGAGCCGGGCCGACCGAGTTCACTGGCTTTCCTGTGCCTTTGTTGTCGCCGCGGGCGTAGAAGGCCGATCCGTCGAACATGAATTGCTCCGTGTCGCCGAAGCGCAACTTCCAGCCGGCCTCGATACCTTCGATTGTCGTGTCCTCGATGTTTTGCGACTGGAACTGCGTGTAGCCGCTGACCGGGTCGACGCCGATGTTCACCTTGGTTTCGATGAAGTTCGTGTAGTCGGTACGGAACACGGAGACGCGCGCTGTCGAGCGGAGGCCATACCAGCGCAGTCCAATGTCGAAACCATCCGATGACTCGGACTCGAGGTCGGGATTGGGCACGGCGCGGACGCGGAACAAGGGTAGTTCCAGCGAGACGTTGGCATCTGAGTAAGGTGGTGCCCGGAAGCCGTGTGAATATTGCACATAGGCATCGACACCCGGCGTGATGCTGTAAATAACGCCGAGCTTGGGTGAAATGTCGGATTCGTCGAGGTGTGTCGTCTCGTAGTCGGGGTAGTCGATCAGATACATCGCATCGACGTCCGGGCTGAGCTCGTAGCGGTCAGCTCGCAGCGCTGCGATGACCGTCCAGTTCTCGCCAACCGACATCGTATCCTCAAAATAAGCCGCAGTTTCGGTCGTGTCGCTGACCGGGAAATCCCGCACCGGGAAAACCTCACCGAGCAGCACGTTCGTCTGCGAGCCCGTGGCGAGGTCGGTTGACAGGCCGTCGCGGAATTCCTCGGTCCTGCGATCGCGATACTCGATGCCGATACCGACGCGGTGTGCTATGCGTTTGCCCGAGAAGTTCTTCCACAGGTTCATTTCGATACCGCGGATTTCCTGGTCGTAGGAGAACAAGCGGTCGATCGACACGGGCGTGCGTGCTGCCGCGCGCTCGTCCAGCGTGTATTGATCGATATCGGTCTGCTCCCAGAAGCTTCGCAATACGCCGCTGTCGACCCAGCTCTCGGGCGAACCGAATTCATACGCCAGGTTGACGACGTCCATACGTTGGTGATCGTCACCTTTAAGCGCCGTGGTCGACCGGTAGCGGCCTGTACCCAGCATCGAGTTGAGAGCCGAGAGCGTGTGGCCTTCCTGGCGCAGGGCGCTGGCGCGGAAAGTGTGCCCGAAGCGGTTGTCGGAAATGAATTTGAGCAGCGCCGTCTCGCGTGTGTTGTCGCGTGTATCGACATCGCTCGGTGCGGCCGCCGAATCTGTCTGTTCGCCGTTGCGCCTGCTGTAGCCCGCGAGGAATCCGAAGGAATCGTCGCCGAGGGCTGCCATGACCTGGCCGTGTGCACTGTTGTCGGAGCCGCGCCAGGTACCCAGGAGTTCGGCGCCGAACTGGCCGCGCCGCACGATATCGGATGGGTCGGGCGTGCGCACAGCTACGACGCCGCCGATGGCCGAGCTGCCGTAAAGAGCGGAGGCCGGGCCATGCAAGACTTCAATATCCTGGACCAGGCCCGCATCGATGAAATCGCGCGTGGCGTTCGAAAAACTGCCTGTATCGAACTGGTCGGCGAGCGGCACACCATCAACGAGAATGGCGACCCGGTTTCCCCCGATACCGCGGATGTTGATGCCTTCAGCGCCGAAGCGCGTACCGGCGCCTTCGTAATTGACGCCCGGCACATAACGAAACGCGTCGCTGATCGAGGTAGCGAGTTCGGCGTTCAGCTCGCTTCGAGACAGGACCGTAACGGTTGCAGCTACGTCTCGAATCGAGCGCTCGTCCTTGTGCGCGACCACGACAACCTGGTCGATCGTTTCATCATTCGGAATATCGTCCGCCAACGAAACGATGGGCACAGCAAGGAGAGCAAGCGCGGCAGCAGCAGCGGGCGTGATGGGGGCATCATACATCTTGCTTCCACTTGGATCGGTGTGACCGGAAGCCTAAATTGTCCGCCTTTGGCCGCCAGCATCCATGATCTAGATCAAGCCCGGACGCCGGCCCCGAGATTCACTGTTCACTCGGGGAAAAAGATTCCCGCGTCAAGCAAGTATTTCGAGGCGATCGCCGGATGCCGCTCGCATTGCGCGAATGCGACGAATGGTGCCGCCATCAGCAGTGTCATGGCGACGACCTTGAAGCCCTGCGTTATTTAGTTCTCCGTACGTACAATGCGGCTGATCAAAACGCCTCCCCGACCAGGAAATGGATCGCATCGCTGTCGCTGGACCGGGCGTAGTCGAGCCGCATGTTGATGCGCTTGGATTTCAACACCATGAACCGCAGGCCGACCCCGTAACTGGGGATCCACTCACGGTTGTCGATCTCACTGTAAACATCCCGTGCATAGCCGCTGCCGGCAAATCCGACGACACCCCAGCGCTCGCTGAGCTTCCACCGGGCTTCAACCTGCCCGGATGCTGAGCCCGTGCCGATGAAGTCAGTTGCCGCGAATCCGCGCAACTTGATTGTGCATGCGTCCCACAGCGGTGCGTCGCCCCCGCGCAGGCAACCCTGAGCTTGCCAGGCCAGGACCAGCGAATCGCTCATCCGGTGATACGAGTTATAGACCAGGTTGTAGTTCTGGTAGGTGTTGTCGCTGCCGATGGATTCGTCATTAAATAATGCCTCGACCTTGAGATACCGACCGCTGTAGGGGTTGGTCGGCAAGTCGCGTGTGTCGTACTCGAGGTAGGCGCCGAGACCCGCCGAGCGAATGTCCGGCAGCGTCACGAAATCAGCCGTCGTGGCGTTAAGCCCGGCTTCTATACCCTGGTCGACATCGACGATGCGTGCGAGGAACCCGGTGTACCAGCCCTTCCTGACCTGGCCGGAAAGCCGCGCAGAAACGAAGTTGCCCCGCAGTCGCCAGTCAATATCGCTGCGATCGCCCGACTCGTCGGCAGACAGCAGCGTCAGCCTCAGGTCAGCCGCACCGACTGCGCCGGTGAAGCGCCAGCGGTTCTTGTTCCAGTAATTCTGCTGGGCGAGGACGATGGCCTTGCTGTCATTATCGGTGTACATGCCGGCAATGCCCGTGAGTGACGCAGGCTGTACCGCTTTCTGCTCCTCAGTCTGCGGATAGAAATAGGCGGCCCCGGCGATGAGCCCGGAGCCGAGCGTTGGGTTGGACAGGGGAATCGGCACGGCAACGAAGTCACCCCGTTGCAGCTTGAGTTCCGTCTCATCCTCGCGAATGTCGGGAGCGAGCGGTGGCCGGGTGTCTTTTTCCAGCTCCTGGGCGGGCGCCAGCAGTGGGAACGCCAGAAGTGCGAGGCTGCCGAGCAGTGACCAACCGAAGCTGGCGGTGATGGGAGAGAGTCTGAACACAGGGGCCAGATTCTAACGCGTTTCGACCAGAACGGCCGCTTATCGAGTTACGTACAGCGCCCCCGATCAATTGACGAAACTTGTTCCAAATGGCGCTGACTTGCGGTACCTAGGTAAGTCATAACGCCTGATCATCTTCGCCGAGGTCGGAAAATGAGCACACCGCAAGACAAACCATGGAGCCAGATTCACACGATGCTGGAGCGTCGTGATTCCGCGAACGAAATTGAAGCATTGTTGGATGACCTGAATCCGGCAGAGCTATTGTACGCAGTGTTCTCACTCGCGCCTGATGATCAGCGGGCCTTGTTGTCCATTCTCTCCCCGGAAAAGGCCGCGGCCCTGGTCGAGGACTTGCCAGACGCACATGTCGCCGATCTTATCGAGGAAATGCCGGCATCGAGCACAGCACCGATCGTCGAGGAAATGGCCAGTAATCATCGCGTCGATGTTCTCGCGGAACTCGACGCGGCGAACGCCGAAGCAATCATCGCGGAACTGGATGAAGAAGACGCGAACGAAGTTCGAGAATTGATCAACTACCCTTCCGATCAGGCGGGCGGCTTGATGATGAAGGAGTTCGCTGCCTATCCCATGGCGCGCAGCGTCCGCGAAGTTGTCGAGGACGTAACATCAGACAGGGTCGATTATGAGTTCCTGACTGTCCACTATATTTATGTCGTCGTGAAGAAAAAGAAGCTCAAAGGCGTTATTCGTCTTCGTGATCTCGTCTTCGCGGACCCGAACCAGACGATTGGAAGTATTGCCAAGCCCGCCCTGACCGTAAGCCCCGAAACCAAGCTTGACGACCTGGAGCAGTTTTTCGGCGATCATGACATTGCTGCTGTTCCTGTCGTTGATGACAAGCAGTCGCTGCTCGGAATCGTGCGCCGGCGTGCAGTGCTGGAGGCCCTGACAGAACGGGCAGAAGCGGATCACCTCAAGGCCGCGGGTATCATCGGCGGTGATGAGCTGCGCAGCATGCCTGTAATAGTGCGTTCCAGGAGGCGCCTCGCCTGGCTCAGCATAAACATCGGCCTCAATATCCTGGCCGCCAGCGTCATTGCGGCGTACGAAGACACGCTGACCGCGGTTATTGCCCTGGCGGTCTTCCTGCCGATCGTTTCGGACATGAGTGGCTGCTCGGGTAACCAGGCCGTCGCCGTCAGCATGCGCGAATTGACGCTTGGCGCAGCCAGGACCGAGGATGTGATGCGCGTCTGGCGCAAAGAAGCAATTGTCGGAATGATCAACGGCATTGCGCTGGGTGCGCTGCTGGGAATTGCCGCCTGGGCGTGGAAAGGAAACCCGGTCCTCGGCCTTGTCGTCGGTGCGGCGCTTGCGGCCAACACGGTCGTAGCTGTTTCAATTGGTGGCACGGTGCCGTTGATTCTTCGCAGACTGAAGCTCGATCCCGCCGTTGCCTCGGGTCCGCTCCTGACGACGGTCACAGATATGTGCGGCTTCTTTCTGCTGCTAAGTATGGCCAGCATGGTTCTGCCGATGCTGAGCTGATCTTCCTTTGGCCGCCGAACGGGGCACACTTTGTGCGCCCCGACGGGTAACCAGCGTTACGACTGATCGTCTGCGTGTACTTTATACCCGGGACCACGCACGACTCGGCCCGGCATGGCACCAGTGTGCTGTCCATCCTTGAGAACCTGCTCGCCATTGACGAATACATGGACCATGCCGGTCGAAAGTTGGTGCGGCTCTGCAAACGTTGCATGGTCGGCAATGGTGTCGGGGTCGAACACAACAACATCGGCAAAATATCCGTCTGCCAGCAATCCGCGATCCTTAATCTTCAGGTTCCGTGCTGGCAACGAGCTTAGTTTGTAAATAGCTTCTTCCAGCGGAATGATTTGCTCATCGCGAACGTAGTGTCCGAGCAATCGGGCGAAGTTTCCGTAGGCGCGAGGATGCGCGCCTTGTTCGAGTACTTCACCCTCCGGTGCAACCGCCGCAGCATCGGATCCAAAACTCATCCAGGGTAGTGTGAGTTGCTGCCGCACATTGTCTTCGTTCATCAGGAAGTAGACGGCACCGATCGTGTTATTCGACTCGAGTATAAGGTCGACAATCGTGTCTTCTGCATTAGTCTCGCGCTCTGCTGCAATTTCTTCTATCGTCTTGCCAACGTATCCATTCAGCGATTCCTCTCCAATCTCCGAGAGAAGTACGCCACCTGGACCGGCGCCGAAGTACAGGTTCTCCCAATCGTCCGCATCAGAACGCATGGCTTCGATAATGCGGGCACGAGTCTCGGGATCTTCCAGTCGCTCGAGTAGCGCTGCTTCGCCACCATCACTCGCCCATGGCGGGAAGCAGGCGGTCAGGCCGGTTCCACCCGCAACATACGTGTACATGTCCGTCGTAATGTCGAGCCCTTCCGCCCGGGCGCCTTCAATCATTTTCACAACGGCCGGAAGCTTGCCCCAGTTCTGTTTGCCCGCCATTTTGAGGTGGTAAATCTCGGCCGCAACTCCACCTTCGCGGGCGATCGTGATCAATTCCTCAATGGACTGTTCAATTCGATTCCCTTCGCTCCGCATGTGGGATATGTACATGCCATCGTATTCACCCACTACCCTGGCCAGTTCAATCAACTCCTCGGTCGATGCAAAAAAAGCCGGTGGGTAGATCAGTGAGCTGCCAAGGCCCATAGCGCCTTCCTCCATTGCCTGGCGCGTCAGCTGTTTCATGTTTTCGAGTTCGGTCGGCGTTGGTGGACGATCTTCGAAACCAACTTCGTGGATTCTCAGCGTTGTCGCGCCAACAAATGAAGCGACGTTCGGAGAGACGCCCTTGCTTTCGAGAAACTCCAGATACTCACCAAGCGTATTCCAGGGCATTTCCCCGTAATCATCCCCCAGGAATCGCTTTAGCATGGCCTGGGTTTCCGGTGTATCGGTCAGCGGCCCCATCGACCAGCCTTCCCCAAAAACCTCCAGCGTTACGCCTTGTGCAATATCGCTGAGTCCGCGGCCATCTTTGATCAGGCTTTCGACCGACCAACTGAGCATATTGATGAAACCCGGAGCAACCACGGCCCCGTTGGCATCGATTTCCAGTTCGCCTGTTGAATTGGCGAGATCGCCGACAGCCGTTATTCGATCGCCGCGGATTCCTATATCGGCGACAACGCCCGGAGTCCCGGTGCCGTCGATGACCAGGCCGTGCCGAATAATGGTGTCGAACCGGGGGGCAACGGGAGCATCGGGGGCATCAGAACACGAGGCCGACAACCAGCCGATACAAACTATCAGCGCTGGGATGAACGTACGTTCGAGCGATAATTTGTGCATAGGTGTTCCGTTTTAAATTTAATGGTTTTATTGGGGCACGCGTACAAGATCCAGGTCGTGGAAGTCGAACGAGAAGTCCGTCGCTGGCGACACCGCTTTCATCCGGATACGTTCGATATTTCCCTCGGCGCCCAGCGAAAATGATACGTAAGCATCGTTGTTGTATTTCCTTTCCGTCCACCGCGCAATGAAGGTGTCAAACTGAAAATGCTCCAGCGGGCCCGACAACGGCTCGCTTCTTCCCGACTTGAACCAGAGCCGGTCGTCGTCATTCAACGTAATGAAAATCTCGCCGTACCATGGATCACGATAGGTCCCGACGTACGCGTCGAGCGGCAGGCTGGGTTGACTATCTGGCGAGCGGGAGGACTCGGCTTCGGCAACGGTATCATTGGCATCACTTGATCGTGAATTCATCGCATCGGTTACGATCCCGACCCAGTCTTTGCCTGCCTCTGGTGAGACGTCGATCAGGAACCGATCCAGAATATCGTTCGCCACTGCGCGCGGCGCCGCAGATAATTTGTTGTTACTGACGAACACGGCGAGACCTTGCCTTGGGAGAATGGTAAGAAATGTAGTCATGCCCCAAAGTCCGCCGCCATGCGAGTAATACGGCTGACCGTAAAACGTCGAAACGTTCCAACCGAGGGCATAGGCGCTCAGAAAAGAACCCGCATGCTCCGCCATGTATCCCCTGGTCGGCAACACCGTAACCGGACTCAACAGCTGTTCGATCTGGGCGGCACTGACGACCTGGTCTCCGTCTGCATTCTTACCTTTGTTAAGGACAAATGATGACCACAGCGCCATGCTGCGGGCGCTGCAATTGATGCCACCGGCAGCGGCACCGACATCGGACTCGAGCGAAAGGGTGGTCTGCAGTTTGCCGTCGACCTCGACGTGCGGCGTCGCCTTGGTTGCCTTTCTTGCGGTGCGTCCCAGGGTCGCGGCACAGTCAGTCATGCCCAATGGAAACAGCAGACGCTCTTCCAGGAACTCTTCGAATGGCATACCGGACGCGCTGCTCACCACCTGACCAGCAATGATGTACATCAGGTTGTCGTAGGCGTACTCGGAACGAAAACTGGTGGTGGGCTTGAGAAAGCGCATTGCCCGAATGATCTCGTCTCTGCTGGTTTCTGCCTCGGGGAACATCAGGAGATCTCCTGCGCCCAGCGGCAATCCACTGCGATGGGTCAGCAGGTCCCGAATGGTGAACTCGCGTGTAACCCACGGATCGTACATCCGGAATTCGGGGAGATAATCGATGACCGGGTCTTCCCAGTCCAGCGTCCCGTCATCCACAAGGATCGCGAGGGCAGCAGCGGTAAACGCCTTTGAGACCGACGCGATCTGAAACAGTGTCTTGTCATCTACCCTTGCAGTTTTGCTGACTTCAACCAGTCCATGACCCTTCGAGTAATAGACTTCACCGTCGTAAACGATGGATACAGCCATTCCGGGGATCTCAAACGCGTCCATCGCACGCTCGATCAGTTGGTCAATTTCTTCCTCATGCGGCGCGGCCACCGCAGTAACTGATAGCGAGCAGGCCGCAAGAGCAATTGCCAACAGGCTGGCGAGAAGCCTCTTATCTTTCATCGGGACTCCAGTCTTGAATAAGCGTTTCACCCCCAAAGCAGGCTCTCGGGTCGTGACATGTATCCCTGGTCAAAGGTCATTGGATGTTCGCGATCGCCGGTGAGGTAGAGTGTACCGTCAAGATCGACGAACCTGCACAGCTGAGCAATGACGTAACCCGGCGCCATGCCAAGTGAGGTGCCGACCATGTTGCCGATCATCAGGTCCTTGCCCCGGGAAGCCGCCAACCTGGCGAGGTCGAGTGCTTCGGTTAACCCGCCTGTCTTATCCAGTTTGATATTGATGACCTGGTAGCGGCGACCTGCCTGCTCGAACTCATCGGTGGTAAGGCAGGACTCATCAGCACACAGGGGTACAGGTGACTCATATCCTTCGAGTTCCTCGTCCGCTCCCCTTGGCAGCGGTTGCTCTATCATGCTGATGTCGAGTTCCTTGAACTGCGGTGCAAGCTCGACCAGCTGGGCGAAGCTCCAGCCCTGGTTAACGTCAACGATAATTTCCGCATCCGGACGAGCGCTGCGAACGGCGGTGATGCACTCCAGTGGATTCTGGCCGTCCAGCTTGACTTTGATCTTGCTCGACTGGAGAGTCAGCGCCTTGGCAGCCATTTTCTCAGGTGTATCGAGTCCAACGGTGAAGAAGCTCTGGGTAGGTTCCGGTGTGATGCCCGTCATGTCCCAGATGCTGCGGCCCGATAGTTTCGCCTCGAGGTCCCACAGTGCGCAGTCGATACCATTGCGAGCCCCACCGGCCGGCAACAGCGATCGCAGCGCCTCTCGGTCCGCGCCGAGTTCCAGGGCTTCCCTTACGGACTCGGCATCGGCGAGAAGACTGTCGCCTGTCTCATTGAGATAGTAGACCCCTGCGGCCTCGCCACGGCCCTCCGCACCGTTCTCCCTGATCGTGACATGCAGCATGTCGATAATGTGGAAGACATGGCCCGTAATACGAAATGGGGATTCAAGCTCCCACTGCTCCACGGAAAACCGTACTTCTCGTGTTGTCGTCATCGCTGGTGCCTATACCATGTATTGGAAGCCGAGGATGTTCCAGAAGTAGTAGAACCAGGCCATGAACAGGGCGGAGAGCGCTACAAACGTAAACCGGATGCGTGCCCATACTCCCGTAAACAATTTCTGTTTCCAGACACTGACCGTACGGAACAGTAAGTAGATGCTGGCCAGCGTGCTGATGAGTGGCATGATCAGCCAGAGTTTGAAGACGAGAGGGAATCCGTTAATCAAATCATTGGCCACGATCGACACAACAACAGCGCCTGCAGCCAATGTCAGCAGGTGTATGAGAGAGGCGTAGAAGGAGGCGTTGAATGCAGTTCGATCAGGGCCGTACAGCAAAGCAATCTCGCGCCGCTGATACCAGCGACGAAGAACGACAGCCAGGAAGATGAGCAGGGACAGACCGAGGAACGCAAAGTTGAAATTCGCCGTCTCGTAACTCGGCAGCTTACGCGCCGACATGAACGG
>JBFFOS010000034.1:0-21387 GCA_041574375.1 Woeseiaceae bacterium | reverse complement strand
GCCAAGAGTGAGTCGCTGACGAAAAGTATCTTCGCCAAGCTGAGTTCCTGGCAGATTGCGCGTGTCGCGCGCCATGAGTCCCGACCCTATACGCTCGACTACCTGCAATTGATTGCGCCCGATTTTCAGGAACTCCATGGCGACCGAATGTATGCGGACGACCCGGCGATTATTGGCGGCATCGGTCGCCTGGACGGTCACGCCGTGATGTTCATCGGGCACCAGAAAGGCCGTGATCCGAAAGAGCGCGTTCGCCGGAACTACGGCATGCCAAAGCCTGAGGGCTATCGCAAGGCGCAGCGTCTGATGCGCATGGCCGAGAAATTCTCGATGCCAGTCGTCACGCTGATCGACACACCGGGTGCGTATCCGGGTGTCGGGGCCGAGGAACGCGGTCAGAGCGAAGCAATCGCATACAGTCTTTTCCTGATGGCAGGACTCAGGACGCCGATCATCAGCGTCGTTATCGGCGAGGGCGGTTCGGGCGGTGCCCTGGCCATCGGTGTCGGTGATCGCCTGTTGATGTTGCAGTACAGCATTTACTCCGTAATTTCGCCGGAAGGCTGCGCATCCATTCTCTGGAAGAGCGCCGACAAGGCGGAGGAAGCGGCCGAGGCGATGCGTATTACGGCAAAGCAGCTGAATGAGTTTGGTCTTGTAGACGAAGTGCTTGAAGAGCCGCTTGGTGGGGCACATCGCAATCCAAAGGAAGCCGCTGAGATTGTTCGCAACGCCCTGCTCAAGAATCTGGACGAGCTCGATCAATTGTCGACCGATGCTTTGCTCGAAGAAAGGCAGCGGCGGCTCTCGAGCTTCGGACAGTACAAAGAAGCGTGACCTTCACGTCCGGGCATCTGCGGGCACATCTCGCGGAACTCGCAAAACAGGCTGGCAGACCGTCGCGCTATGTCATCGCCTTCAGCGGTGGGCTTGATTCGACCGCGCTCGCGCACGCGCTGGCCGCAAGCAATACGAATATCCCCATTGTTGCGATCCATATTGATCATGGGCTGCATGACGATTCCCCACGATGGAGCGAGCACTGCGAGGCGTTTGCCAGGGGCCTGGGAATCGAGTACCGCAGTCGAGTCGTGACGGTGCAGCTCGAATCCGGCAAGGGACCAGAGGCCTCTGCGAGGGAAGCGCGCTACACAGCTTTGCATGCTGAGCTGCAGCATGGAGACTGGCTGTTGAGCGCCCACCACCGCGAAGACCAGGCTGAGACCTTGTTACTGAACCTGGTACGTGGAAGCGGGCCTGCGGGCATTGCGGGCATTGGTGCGATTCGCCGTTTCGGGCCGGGTTGGCTGGCACGTCCACTGTTGAATACGGACCGCGCATCCCTGCGTGACTATGTCGCGGCGCATGGCTTGCAGTGGATCGAAGATCCATCGAATACGGATCGGCGATTCGACCGCAACTTCCTGCGCCACGATATCCTGCCGCGCCTCAAGTCGCGTTGGCCTGACATAGGAGCGCGCCTGCACCGCAGCGCGGCACATGCAGGTGAAGCCGCTGCGCTGATGGCCGATCTCGCGCAAATCGATCTCGACGCGTTGGGTGGCGCCGCGGCGCGATTACCGATCGATGGGCTACTCGCACTGACACCGGGGCGGCAACGGAATCTGTTGCGTCATGCGCTGCGGCTCCTCGGCCTGTCGACCCCGACGGCGTTGCAGCTCGAGCGCATCCTCATGGAGGTACTGCCTGCGCGTGAGGATGCGCAGCCGCATGTCACGTGGCCGGGGGCGTCGGTCCGACGCTATCGGAACAGTCTTTATTTGCTGCCCGAGGTGCTGGCTGATGCGCCGCTATGCGGCCCGATTTCGGCTCACGAGGTACCGCTAGGCGCCGGACTCGGCGTCCTGCACTTCGAACCCGGTGCGGCTCGCGGGCTGTCACCTGGTTTGCTGGAACGTGGTTTGCGCCTCGATATTCGACAAGGTGGCGAGGAGTTTAAGCCGGAAGGTCATGCACATACGCGTAAACTCAAGAAACTGCTTCAAGAGGAGGGTGTCGTTCCCTGGATGCGCGAGCGCCTGCCGTTGATCTACTCGGGCGATCAACTTGTCGCGGTTGGTGACCTGTGGATTGCGTCTGAGGCATCCAGTAAACCGGGTGTCGGCATACGCTGGAGTGAACGCCCGGCGCTGCATTAAGACAGATGAGTCATTGTTAAGGCCCAGACCTTTCGGTAGACTTTAATACCGTCTTTTATCCAACGACGGCGCGGACTCGAAGGGTTGGAAAAAGCACAGCGCCAGGCAGTGCTTTGCTCCAACCCTTTCTCGTTTCTTGCTGAGTTGATTACCTGGGCATGATGCCCTGAGCTCACACATGACATCTTACGTATTCATAACCGGCGGCGTTGTTTCATCCCTCGGGAAAGGCATCACGTCAGCCTGTCTCGGCGCGATATTAGAAGCGCGCGGTCTCACGATCAGCATGATCAAGCTCGATCCGTACATCAACGTGGATCCGGGCACTATGAGCCCATTTCAGCATGGCGAGGTGTTTGTAACCCACGATGGCACGGAGACCGACCTCGACCTCGGCCACTATGAGCGGTTTGTGCGCACGGCGAGGGGCGGACGTCACAGCAATTACACGACCGGCCGCATCTACGAGAGTGTCATCGCCAAGGAGCGCCGCGGCGACTACCTGGGGGCGACGGTGCAGGTCATCCCGCATATCACCAACGAGATCAAGGAAAGTGTGCAAAAGGGTGCCGGTGATGCCGACATCTGCCTCGTCGAAATTGGCGGCACGGTTGGTGATATCGAGTCTCTGCCGTTTCTCGAGGCCATTCGTCAGATGGGTATCGAACTCGGTCATGACCGTGTTGTCTATGTGCACCTGACACTGGTGCCTTATATCCCGACCTCGTCAGAGATCAAGACCAAGCCGACGCAGCACTCCGTGAAGGAGCTGCGCTCGATCGGTATCCAGCCGGATATTCTCGTCTGTCGCTCAGAGAAGCCGCTGCCAACCGATGAGCGCAAGAAGATTGCCTTGTTCACGAACGTGCCGGAAAAATCGGTTATCTCCGCTTACGATGCTGACGATCTCTACAAGATTCCGGCCATGATGCATGAGCAGGGCCTCGACAGCATCGTCGCACGCCAGCTCGGGCTGGATCTGCCACCGGCCGATCTCGGTGAATGGGATGCCGTGGTAGAGGCAAAACAGAATCCGACGGCGGAGGTCGACGTTGCCATGGTTGGCAAGTACATGGACCTCAAGGATTCCTACATTTCACTGGTCGAAGCCCTGCAGCACGGCGGCATCCACACGCGTACGCGCGTCAACATTCATTTTCTCGAATCAGCAGACCTCGAGAACGAAGGGGTCGAGTGCCTCCGGGACATGGATGGCATCGTCGTCCCGGGCGGATTCGGCGACCGGGGCATCGAGGGCAAGATCCAGGCGGTAAGATTTGCGCGCGAGAACGGCATTCCCTATCTCGGAATCTGCCTCGGTATGCAGGTTGCTGTAATCGAAGCGGCCCGTAACCTGGCAGGTCTCGAAGGCGCGATGAGCACCGAGTTCGAGAAAGATACGCCACACCCGGTGGTCGGCCTGATCACGGAATGGCAGGACGCCAGTGGTGATGTTGAGGAGCGCGACGAAGAATCGGCCTTGGGCGGCACGATGCGCCTCGGTGCGCAAGCGGTGGCGCTGGCGGAAGGGTCGTTGGCGGCGAAGAGCTACGGCGCTACGGAAATTGTCGAACGTCACCGGCATCGCTACGAGGTCAACAACAACTATCGTGACGAACTTGCCAGAGCCGGGCTCGTCTTTTCAGGGCTGTCGGTCGATGACCTCGTGGAAATGGTCGAGATAGAAGATCATCCGTTCTTTCTCGCCAGCCAGTTCCACCCCGAATTTACGTCGAACCCACGTGACGGACATCCATTATTCAAGAGCTTCATCGCGGCTGTGCGTGCGCGCGCCGAAGCTGAACTGCCGGAGGCGGCCGAAGCATGAATCTTTGCGGGTTTGAGGTTGGCAACGACCAGCCGATTTTCCTTATTGCCGGAACCTGCGTTGTCGAGAGTGAGCAGATGACGCTCGACACGGCCGGCGCGCTCAAGGAAATAACATCTGAACTGGGAATTCCCTTCATCTACAAGTCATCGTTTGACAAGGCGAATCGCTCGTCTCGCGACGGCTTTCGCGGACCAGGGATGGAGGAAGGTCTGCGCATCCTCGGGGAAGTGAAGAAGCAACTGCACCTGCCAGTCCTGACCGACGTACATGAAGACACACCGATGGATGAGGTCGCGGACGTTGTCGATGTCCTGCAGACACCGGCGTTCCTGTGCCGACAGACGAACTTCATCCTGCGTACGGCGGCAACCGGTTTGCCGGTCAACGTCAAGAAGGGCCAGTTCCTGTCGCCGTGGGAGATGCAAAACGTTGTCGACAAGGCTCGGTCAACCGGGAATGGAAACATCATGGTGTGCGAGCGCGGTTTCTCGTTCGGCTACAACAACCTCGTGTCGGATATGCGTAGCCTTGCAGTCATGCGCGGCACCGGCGCGCCGGTCGTATTCGATGCCACGCATTCGGTACAGCAGCCAGGCGGGCTGGGCACGGCGTCCGGCGGCCGGCGCGAGTTTATACCTGTGCTGGCGCGTGCGGCGGCGGCGGCGGGCGTCGCGGGATTCTTCATGGAGACGCACCCCGATCCCGCAACAGCGCTGAGTGACGGCCCCAATGCGTGGCCACTCGACAGAATGAAACAACTCTTGGAAACGCTCATGTCGATCGACACGAGTATCAAACAACACGGTTACCAGGAAGCGGACTACGGTCTTGGTGTACCGGCTTCTACCGAAACCTAGGAATAACGATGATCAAAATTATTGATGTACGCGGTCGGGAAATTCTCGACTCACGCGGCAACCCGACCGTTGAAGCAGATGTCACACTCGCGGATGGCAGCACAGCACGTGCCGGCGTTCCTTCGGGCGCCTCTACCGGCACGCGCGAGGCGGTTGAACTGCGCGACGGCGACAGATCGCGTTACCTGGGAAAAGGCGTGCGCAAAGCGGTAGCGAGCGTTAATGGGGTGCTGCGCGATACGCTACTCGCGAGCGAGTTTGATAATCAGCGTGCGGTTGATGATTGCATGATTGCGCTCGATGGCAGCGACAACAAGGGCAACCTGGGTGCAAACGCATTGCTCGCGGTCTCACTGGCTGTTGCCAAAGCAGAAGCTGTCTCGAAGGGCATGTCGCTGTTTCGGCATCTTGGCAGCAGCACGACGATGCCGGTTCCGATGATGAATATCATCAACGGCGGTGCGCACGCGGACAACAGTGTCGATATCCAGGAGTTCATGATCCTGCCGGTCGGCGCTCCCAACTTTACGGAAGCACTGCGTTATGGCGCGGAAATATTCCACAGCCTGAAGAGCGTCCTGAAGGGGATGGGTATGAATACGGCTGTGGGCGACGAGGGCGGCTTCGCACCCAACCTGCCGTCAAACCGGGCAGCGCTCGACACGATCATGACGGCCATCGAGCAGGCTGGTTTCAAGGCGGGCGACGATATCCTGCTTGGCCTGGATGCCGCGAGTTCGGAGTTCTACCAGGATGGTGTGTATGACCTCGCGTCCGAAGGCCGGCAGTTCGATGCGGCCGAATTCACCGGATACCTCGCTGAACTGGCCGATGCTTACCCGATCATCACGATCGAGGACGGCATGGATGAAAGCGACTGGGAGGGCTGGCGCCTGCTGACCGAAAAGCTGGGTGATCGGGTGCAGATCGTCGGCGATGATCTGTTTGTCACGAATACCTCGATCCTGCAGCGCGGCATCGATAAAAAAATCGCAAATTCGATATTGATAAAACCCAACCAAATCGGTACCTTAAGCGAAACTCTTGATGCGATTACTATGGCAGACGAGGCGGGTTACTCCGCGGTGATCTCGCACCGGTCCGGCGAAACGTCGGATGCAACGATCGCTGACATCGCGGTAGGCACGCAGGCGACGCAGATAAAGACCGGATCCCTGTCCCGGTCCGACCGCATCGCCAAGTACAACCAGCTGTTGCGCATTGAAGAGGAATTGGGCGAAGAAGCAGGGTATGCGGCTCGTGGCGCGTTTTCAGTAAAGGTCTGAAGACACCGCCTGGGTCAGCTTGGGGAAGCAAGTGAGCGGTTCACGCTGGTTACTGATTATGTTGGCGATCGTCGGGCTCGGTCTGCAGGCCGCGCTGTGGTTGTCTGACGACGGCTATCGCAAGACTCTGAAACTCCGCGTGGCCGTTGCCGAACAGCGTGAACTCAACGAATCCCTCAAAGCGCGCAACGCGGCACTCGATGCCGAGGTCATCAATCTCAAGCAGGGCCGTGATGCAGCTGAAGAGCGCGCTCGTACAGACCTCGGAATGATCGGCGAGACAGAGACGTTCTACCAGGTTGTCCCGGTCGTCAGCGTATCCGACTAGGCAATTCCAATGTCACTTCCTGACTGGGCCCGCGCGTTCGGCGCCCCGTTGTTCTCGGCCACCATGCGCACCACGCCGCAGGACTTCCAGGTCATCGAGGAACTCGGTTTCGAATTCACCGGCGACGGCGAACACGACTATCTCTGGATTGAGAAAATCGGGGCCAACACGGAGTGGGTGGCGCGGCAGCTGGCGCGCTTTGCCGATGTACCGGCCAGGGACGTCGGCTATGCAGGCCTCAAGGATCGCCACGCGGTAACGAGGCAGTGGTTCAGCGTGCCGCGCTGGAATGCATCGGATTGGGATGCGCTCGAGGTCGAGGGCGTCAACGTACTCGACGTGCAGCGACACAATCGAAAGCTGCGCAGGGGCGCCCACAAGGCGAACCGCTTCCATCTCGTCTTGCGCGGCGACGGTCTGCACAAACATGCCGACGCAATCGAAAAACGTGTGCAGGTGATCAGGGAGCAGGGTGTTCCGAATTATTTTGGCGAGCAGCGCTTCGGCCGCCACGGCAATAACGTGTCACTGGCAGACGCCTGGGCCTCTGGCAAGCGACTCCCCCGGCACAAGCGCAGTCTCGCTATCTCGACGGCCCGTTCCTTCATGTTCAACAACTATCTCGATACGCGCGTACGAGCCGGCACCTGGAACACGATGTTGCCGGGTGACAAGGCCAACCTGGATGGTACTGGCAGTGTCTTCGACGTGGACGATGTCGACGAGGAGATCGAGCGCCGTTGCGGAGAGATGGATATTCACCCGGCGGGCGAGCTGGCAGGCGATGGCTCCGCGGGTAGTAACAAAACCTGGATTGCTGCCCTCGGGAAAGCGCGCGTTGAACCCGGCACGCGAAGTCTGCGGCTCAGGGTGGCCAATTCGTCCTGTACCGTCGTCGAGGATGCGGTCGAGTTGTCCTTCACGCTGGGACGTGGAACATTCGCCACTTCTGTATTGCGAGAACTCGCGGCTACGAGCGCCACCGGAGAAACGCACGCATGACCCTGATTAGTCCTGACAACGATTTCGCCCTGATGGCCGCCCTGTTCGTCATTGCCGGCGGCGCCTTCCTGGCTGAGAAGACTCGAATCGGTTCTCATCTTACCGGCGCGGTGATTGCGATCCTGGCTGCGATCGCGGCGGCGAACATGAAAATCATTCCGCACTCGGCGCCGGCCTTCGATTTTGTGTTCAGCTATTTCGTACCCGTACTCATTCCGCTGTTCCTGTTCAAGGCAGACCTCAGGCACATGCTGTTCGAGACCACGCGCATGACGATCGCCTTTCTCGTTGCGAGTGTCGGGACGATCATTGGCGTAATAATCGCGGTTGGCCTGCTGGACCTCAGTGCACTGGCGACCGCGGCCGATATCGATCCCGAACTGCGTGAAGCAGGCATTGCGGGCCTGTTCACATCAACCTACATCGGTGGCTCAGTCAACTACGCCGCGCTCGGCGAAATTACCGGGCTGCGAACGGATGCCTCGTTTTTCTCGGCGGCCACGGCGACTGACAACCTGTTCAGTGCCGTGTTCCTGAGCGTGCTTGCTCTTCTACCCGGGTGGAGCTGGCTGGCTCGTCGTTTCACATCTCACGAGCACGGTGAGGAAATGGTGGAAAAGCAGACGAGTGAGCGAATCTCCTCGACGAGCCTTACGCTCGCGCTGGCGGCGGCAATCAGCTTTGTCGCGATCGGTGACGCGATTACAGGGGCCATTGGTATGCCCAGTCTGCGCTACGCCATCATCACGCTGCTTGTGCTGATCGCGGCCACTGCGTTTCCGCACTGGATGCAGCGCTTGCACGGAGCTTTTGAACTGGGTGTCGGACTCGCATTCGTATTCTTTGCCGCCATCGCGGCAGGCGCGAATTTACAGGCCATGGTGGAGATTGCCCCGATACTGGTTGTCGTCGTGGTCATTCTTCTCAGCGTTCATCTTGTGGTGCTGCTTGTCGTTGGTCGCCTGTTCCGGCTGACCATACCGGAACTCGTCACGGCCTCGAACGCCGCCGTGCTGGGCGCGACGACGGCTCCGGCACTGGCGGCCGCGCGCGGCTGGCATGACCTGGTCACACCCGGCGTACTCGTCGGCGTTTTGGGGTACGCGCTGGGCACGTTTGCCGGGACCGCGGTCTTCCATCTCTGGGGTCTGTTTTAGCCAGTTTTCCCCATAGGCGAAGTCCGGCAGGATACGTCCTGATCTGACGCAGCTAGTCCTGCAATCTGTGAACTGTCGTGCAAATTTGTGCCGGCGAATCCTTACAAAAAATAACGTTGACAGATCCGGGGAGGGGCACGTGTCCTGCGGACCCGGATAACGGCGGTCCCTATGTCATGTGGAAGGGCACGCCGTATGCGCACCTGATGGTGCCGGTTGGTCCTCGGGACTGATACCGAGAGTTTTAGGGCGGGCAGCATAAAGCTCCGCGCTGCCCAGCCGCTGCCCAACAGCTGGTATCGGGCGACACAGACTTCCGAATCCGTATCACCGGACCCGAGCGAGAGCGGTCAATTGCTGTGCCGGGTCACGTGATCCTGTCAGGTGCTCGCCAATCCTATCCTATGGCACCCGTTGCGAAGTAGTACGCAAATAGAATGGCAAGCAGATAAACTGAGACCGGGATTTTCTTGAGAACCGTCACGACATTACTCCTGTACATAGCCGTGTAGTGTCGGCAGCCCGGCGATCCTGGGTCCTTCGTGGCGTCGCGAAAGGCGTCGCGGAGGATTCGAGGACCCGTGGCTTTGCGTCACTGGCTTGCGCCAGATTTGCCCTTTCGCCCAATCATTATGGAATCTTTGAAAAAAGTGTCAATTCTGGATTGTGCTTAGCGATCAAGGATATTAGGACGTCCGGCCAGACCTCAGGTCGCTCCAACGCGTTGATTTGCTTACCAGCTGATCTGGAAACCGATACTCCCCATCAACCCCTCAGGCAGCTTTTTGCCGTCAATCCTCGTGACGTCGAGCGCGGAGGAAATATCCAGGTTGATATACTTGAAGACGGTCATGCCCAGGCTTGCGTAGGTCTTTTCGGTGCCCACGAGGTTCTGCCGGTAACCAAGCCGTAGGCCGGGAATCCACTGATTTCCGGTGTCATATCCGGTACTTACCGTCAGCCACTGGTAGTCGTTCCCAAGGGGGCCCATTGCCGAGTTCGCATCGACTCCAAGATGCCCGGACCAGCGCCGATTGTTCGAATACAGTGACGCTTCCAGCTTTAGCTGTCGCTCCATCGTGTAGGTACGGTCTGCCTGGATGCGCTGGATTATGCCGTCGTCTCTGAAAGGTTCGAGGTTTACAAGGGGAAACTGGAAATCGGGCTCGTTGATACTCGTGAGCTGCGCGCCGAGCTGATAATTGTCGCCAACCCAAAGTGCCCCAACGTCCAGGCTGACTCGTGTATCACTTTCAAAATTCGCGTCACGGATATAGTCGAATAGCAGTTCCGAGTCCGTAATGTCACCAAAGCGAACGGCAAGCCTCGACAGCTGCATGTTGTGTAGGTGCGCCTCGGCGCCGAGATACAAAGTGCCAGCGCCATTCGACCAGGCGGCGCGACTGTAGCCGGTAGACAATGTACTGAGCTGACTAGACTTGAATGCAATCGAACTGTCGTTCTGCAGAACGAACGATACTCTGCCGACAGCATCGATCACCAACTCCACCTGACCGCCTACCTTTAGCAAAGACGGTCGATTGGCGACTTCGGTGTCGAACCAATCCTGGATTGCTGCACGTGCAGTTTCTCTGCCCAGATTAATTGGCTGAACGAATCCGTAGGCTCTTGATGCGCCCGACCAGCCAAGCTGCAACGTCCATGCACCGCCCCAGCGAGGCTTGGCAAATACCAAGGGCGCGTCGGCAGAGAGCCAGGCCTTGCCGTATCCGTCGGTTTTAATAAGAGCCAGAATTGCTGCCTGCCGGGCTGCTTCTCCGACGATCGCGTCGAGTTCGTCCTGAATATTCGGGTCAAGCTGGTCCCATATCTGACCAAGGTCGATCCCGAAGGGAGGTTTTGTTTCGGGTAACTGTCCCGGCGCGTCGATGTCGATATCCGGGTCACTTTTCTTGTAGGCCTGGCTGACCTCATCGTAGAAATCCCAGATCTCCTGAATATTTCCGTACTCCAGACCGGCGGCCCCGGACACGATGGCTCCCGATTTGGCATCATCACCCTCGCGGGCCAGATCGGCCGCCGCCGCCGCCGGGTTTGTCGATGCAGACTGCGCGCGCATGCCGTGTGTCACGTCCCCAAGCGTCAGGTTCGCACCGGGTGGCTGGAACAGAGTCTGCGCAGACCCATCGCCCGCCTCAAGAATCATGAAGATCGCAAGTAATGGCGCAAGTCGTTTATGGCACTTTCTAATCATACGCTACGTATTATGCCGCGAATTAGGCGCGGTACCCTAGAGGCTTATAACAGGGTAGTCCAGAGCTAAATGGAAAAAACCGGTTGGTGGCAGTCGGCCTCTATGTTCGTTGCAGCAACACGTAGACGGCGCCTGTCCCGCCATCGACCTGGCGAGTCGACACAAACGCGAGCACACAATCCCACTTCCTGAGCCAGCGGTTGACAGCATTCTTCAATACCGGTCCGCGATCGCCTGAGCCGAGCCCCTTGCCATGTACAACGCGCACGCAATACTTCCCTTGTGATGCGCTGAAGTTGATGAAGTCGGCAAGCCTCGGTCTCGCCTCATCGACAGTCATGCCATGCAGGTCGATCTCCGCCTGGACGCTGTAGCCACCGCGTTGCAGTTTCCGCATCGTTCGCTTGCCCACGTGCTGGCGATGAAAACGCAGGGCGGCACCATAGCCGTGCTCGATGGTGTCAATGTCATCCTCGAGGCTTTCGGCCAAAACCTGCCGCTCGTCGGCTCTCGAGAATCTGGCTTTAGGTTTTGGTTTGGGCCTCGATTCGGGCGCGCGCACTTCACTCCTGAGCGGCTGGATGCCGCGCATCGCCTGGCGGAAATCGTCGGGGTCCTTGTCGTTGCTCATGGTCGTGTCTGTGAGGCTATGGTGTACGGTGAACAAACGGTATAGTGAGTCCGTCTTAAATGCCAATCAAGGCTCCGCGCGTCAGTCACAAGAATGAAAATCCTCGTAAGTAACGACGACGGGTATCTCGCCACGGGTATCATCACGCTGACCGACGCTCTGGCGCAGGTCGCCGACGTGGTTGTAGTCGCGCCCGACCGCAATCGGTCCGCCGCCAGTAATTCGCTGACGCTGGCCTCACCATTGCGCGTGTCGAAAGTGGCGGAGAACCGCTACAAAGTGGACGGCACGCCCTCGGACTGCGTTCATCTCGCGTTAACGGGTTTTCTTGATTACGAACCTGATCTGGTCGTCTCCGGCATTAATCATGGCGCGAACCTCGGTGACGATGTGATCTACTCAGGCACGGTCGCAGCGGCGATGGAAGGTCGTTTCCTGGGGTTTCCAACGATAGCTGTCTCACTGGTCGGCCGGACGCTTGTAGGCGCCAAATTGCAGCATTTCGATACCGCTGCGCGCGTCGCCGTAGAACTCGTTCAAAAGCTTGAGCGCCTCAGCCTGGCGTCCGACACCGTACTCAACGTCAATGTTCCGGATCGACCCTACGACGAGCTGCAGGGCATCCGGGCTACGCGCCTTGGTTTTCGGCACAAATCCGAGGAAATCCTTAAGGATAAAGACCCGTATGGCCGCCCGATCTACTGGGTTGGCCCGGCCGGCGAGAGCCAGGATGCGGGCGAGGGCACCGATTTTCATGCGATTGAGCAGGGCGCGGCCGCAGTGACGCCACTCAAGGTCGACTTGACGCGGCACGAGGCGGTGGCCGGCATCGCGGACTGGTTGGGCCGGTGATCGACGCTCGTCAGGGCATCGGCATGACATCGCGTCGCACACGCGATCGGCTGGTACAACGACTCATCGACCAGGGCATCCATAACGAGGCCGTTCTGGAGCAGATTCGCAACGTGCCGCGACACCTGTTCGTGGACGAGGCACTGGCGAGCCGGGCCTACGAAGATACGGCACTGCCGATCGGCCTGGGCCAGACAATCAGCCAGCCGTACGTCGTTGCGCGCATGACCGAGGCCTTGCTGGATGGGTTCGAGGGCGAAAAGGTCCTTGAAATTGGCACGGGCTGCGGCTACCAGACTGCTGTATTGGCGCCGCTCGTTAAAAAGATCTATACCGTCGAACGCATCCCGGAGCTTCTTCGCAAGACCAAACAGAGGCTACGTGATCTCGATATCTATAACGTCCAGTTCAAGCCTGGCGATGGCTGGGAAGGCTGGGCGAAGTACGGTCCCTATGACGGCATCATTGTGACGGCGGCGCCCAGCGAACTGCCCGAAAAGCTTCTTGAGCAGCTGGCTCCCGGCGGGCGGCTGATCATTCCGGTGGGGCCGCAAGGCATTCAGGACCTGGTGAAGATCACCAAGCGCAACGATCATTACGAGCAGGTGTCACTCGGCGCGGTCAGTTTCGTTCCCCTCGTCAAGGGCAAATAGGGTATATTTATCAGTATGATAAATAACTATTTGAAAGTGATTTCTGTATGACATTATTTCGCCCGCTCTACGACCTGGTCCTAAAGTGGTCGCGTCATCCGCACGCGGAGCGTTACCTGGGCGCGATGAGCTTCGCTGAATCCTCGTTTTTCCCGATTCCTGTGGACGTCATGTTGGCGCCCATGTGTCTTGCCGAACGGGAGCACTGGATCCGATTTGCGTTCATCGCGACGGTGTTTTCGGTCCTCGGTGGCCTGGGCGGCTACGCCATCGGCTGGGGCATGTTCGAAGCCGTCGAGCCGTGGTTACGCGAGTCTCATTACTGGGATGCCTATGAGACGGCGCGTCAGTGGTTTGACGATTACGGCGTCTGGGTGGTGTTTGTGGCGGGTTTCTCGCCTATTCCCTACAAGGTTTTTACGATCGCTGCGGGTGTTGCAGCGCTGAACCTGCCGGCATTCTTCATAGGCTCGCTGATTGGTCGGTCTGCTCGCTTTTTCCTGGTTGCAGGGCTCGTGCGACTGGGTGGTGAGCGCTTTGAGACCTCGTTGTCCAAGCACATCGAGCGCGTCGGCTGGGCGGTGGTCGCCATCTCGGCAGTCGTCATTGCGTGGCTTATGATGCGGGGCTGATGAAGTCACGCGCATTTATCCTACTGCTACTCTCACTGGTGCTTACCGCCTGCGGCAGCGCGCCCAGCTGGCAGGACCGGCAGGAAGTTCATATTGTGCGCAAAGGCGAAACGCTGTTTTCGATTGCCTCCCGTTACGGCAAGCAGCCGGGTGACGTGGCTCGCTGGAACCGGCTGGGTGATGGTTCCCTGATCTACCCCGGCCAGGTTCTGCGAATATCCGGACCCGGCAGCACGAGTACGCGCACGGCCAGCAATGCCGGAACGGCGCCAAAGCCTTCGTCGCGTCCCCTGCCTTCCATCCCGGCCCAACCATCACCCCGGTGGGCCTGGCCGACGAACGGGCGCATCAACGTCGAGTTTGGCGCAAAACCAGGGCCTGGGACGGGCGTTCTCATCAATGGCAAGATTGGGCAACCCATACTTGCTGCGGCCCCTGGCCACGTCGTCTACGCAGGAAGTGGACTGATCGGATATGGCCAGCTTATTATTCTGAAGCATAACGACACCTACCTGAGTACCTACGGGTACACAGCATCGCTGTTGGTCAAAGAAGGTGAACAAGTAAAAAAAGGCCAGCGCATTGCGACCATGGGGGAGGGGCCGGAACGCAAGCCGCGACTGCATTTCGAGATCAGGCGAAATGGAGAGCCGGTTAACCCGCGACAACATTTGCCAGCGAGATAGCCTGCCAGTCTCATCAGTCGCCCTTGGCGTGCAGCGGAGAGTGTATTGAGACAATTGCTGGATCCGACACGACAGTACCTCGACGAGATAGGCGTCTCGCCGCTGCTTACTGCGGAAGAAGAAAAAAAGTATTCGCGTCGTGCGTTGCGCGGCGACGAGGCGGCACGCCAGCGCATGATCGAAAGCAACCTCAGGCTGGTCGTCAAGATCGCGCGCCGCTATGTCAACCGCGGCTTACCGCTCCTGGATCTGATCGAGGAGGGCAATCTCGGCCTGATTCATGCCGTGAAGAAGTTTGACCCCGAGCGCGGGTTTCGTTTTTCAACGTATGCAACCTGGTGGATACGACAAAACATAGAGCGCGGCATCATGAACCAGTCGCGCACTGTTCGCCTGCCGATACACATCGTGAAGGACATCAATTGCTGTCTGCGCGCACGGCGTCGCTTGCAGCAGAAGAATGGTCATGCGCCGACGATCCAGGAACTGGCCGACCACCTTAAGCGTGGCGCTGCGGACGTCGAGCGACTTATCGCTTTGCATGAGCGAGTGACGCTGCGTGCCAACGGTCGTTACGAAGATGGCGATGGCCCCGTCGATCGCCTGCTGGCAAAGCGTTCTTCCGAACCGTCCCGATGCGCGCAGCGGGACGACGTCAATGACATCGTCGACCGATGGGTTTGTGAACTCAATGACAAGCAACGCACGGTTGTTGAGCGCCGCTTCGGTTTGCACGGATGCGGGCGTGCGACGCTGGAGCAAGTCGGTGAGGAAATTGGTGTGACGCGAGAGCGAGTACGCCAGATACAGCTGGATGCGCTGAAGAACCTCAGGGAGATGCTGGAGCGTCATGGCATCTCAGGGGAATCACTTTTCGACTAGAGATAGAGTACTGCTGTCACCCGGCGACTTTCGTTGGCGAGCACGTTGAAGGTTCGAGCCGCAGCCGCCGTATCCATCACTTCGAGACCCACGCCTTTGCGAGCAAAGGCGAAAGTCAGCTCGCGCGGCGGGAACACGTTGCTTGTCCCGGTACCCAGCAGGACGATCTCGGGCTTCGTCTCGAAAACCGCATCGAAATCAGCAACGGTCAGCGCAGCGATAGATGTGCCCGGCCAGGTGCCGATGATTTCTTCCGCCGTCAGAGCAACCGAATCCGGGTACTCCTCATCATTGATCCGAATTGCCGTTTCGGAAACACTACGTATGACCAGTCTGGCCGATAATTCTCTTGTGAATTTCAATACTGCATCCCGTACCATCGACGCCACATCGTGAACGCATCATATGACAAAAATTCGGCCGTCGTCGTATTGCCGCCGGTTCGCGGTGGCCGCCTGGAAGACAAGTCGCTCCGCGCCTGGCTGGCGCAATCCGATCTGTCTGTCCAGGCAGAGCCACGCGAATTGCTGGCGTCGATTGTTGACGAACTCGGCTTGCCATACCCGGAACAGGGCCTCGCCGCACTGCGCATGTGGGGCCAGACGGGCGACCGGCCGACCGTGTGGATCGCAGCGGCGGACCCCATCTACCTCGAGCCTCGCCTCGATCACCTGTGCCTGCATGCTTTGCAACGCACGGGTATTCCTCCCGCAGACCTTAGGCCGCTGTTCGATCATCTGCAGAATACGCTGGCGGACGACAAGCGATTTGGATTCGCGCGGCTTGGAAATTGCGGTTATCTGCGAGCTGCCGACGAGATTTCGACGGCAGCGGTACCTGCGTATGTCGTCGACCAGCGTGAGCCGGGTGACTTCCTCCCCACCGGCGAGCATACGGTTGCGCATCGAAATATCCTCAGTGAAATCGAAATGGCGCTGAACGAGCACGAGGTCAACGAACGGCGGCTGGCGGAGGGCAAGTCGCCTGTGAACTCTCTTTGGTTATGGGGCGGTGGCATGGCGCCAGAGAAAATCATCCGACCGCAGCCACCCTTGTTCAGCGATGACCCGTTACTCTCGGGTTATTGGGAGAGCGCCACGGCCGTGGCGGATTTTTGGCCCGGTAACTTTGCAGAATGTGCCGAAGCGTCGCTGCACGGGTTCGTGGCGGTCACACCCGAGTTCGACGACAGCCCCGACCATCTGCGCGGCTACCTTGAAGAGCTGCGTGGTCTGTTACGATCAGGACGCATCAAACGCCTGGTCTTGCTGTTCCGCGACGGTCTGCGTGCCGATGTGCAACGATCGCAGACGCTCAAGTTCTGGCGGCGCGACAGCGAGTTGCTGGACTGATAATGAGCGGCACACGACCCATCATCTCGCGGCCCATACCGAGCAACGACGCTATCGCTGCGCTTGGCGATATCGATCCGCTGCATGCGCGCTTGTATGCCATGCGCGGGCTGACCGAGTCCGGGCAACTCGACTATGGCCTCGCGCAGCTTGCGCCAATCGGGTTACTCGAAAACGTCGATGCAGCCGCTGAACTGGTCATAGCTAACCGCAACGCGAAGATTATCGTGGTGGGTGATTTTGATGTGGATGGTGCGACGAGCACGGCGCTTGTCCTTCGCTGTCTGCGGGAATTCGGTTTTTCCGACGTCGAATATCTCGTGCCAAACCGTTTCGAGTATGGCTACGGCCTCTCGCCGGAAATCGTGCGCGTCGCGGCAGAAAGATCACCGGCGTTATTGATTACGGTCGACAACGGAGTCTCCAGTGTTGCCGGCGTGGCCGAGGCAAACCAACTGGGAATTCCGGTGCTCGTTACGGACCATCACTTGCCCGGTAACGAACTGCCGGATGCAGCAGAGATCGTTAATCCCAACCTGGACGGCAGTCAGTTCCCGAGCCGCAACCTGGCGGGCGTTGGAGTTGCGTTCTACCTGATGGCGCGTGTCGGACGCGTGCTGCAGGAGCAGGGTATGGCGAATGCTGGGAAGGTACCGGCGAAGTACCTCGATCTCGTGGCATTGGGGACGGTTGCTGATGTCGTGCCGCTCGATCACAACAATCGTGTACTCGTGCAACAGGGCTTGCTGCGCATTCGTGCAGGACAATGCGTCGCAGGAATCGAGGCTTTACTCAAGCTGTCAGGACGGCAACCGGCGCGATGCGTCAGCACGGATCTCGGCTTCGCTGCCGGGCCACGCATAAATGCTGCGGGGAGGCTCGAAGATATTTCGGTTGGTATCGAATGCCTGCTGACTGACGACTTCGACACCGCGATGAGTTACGCAAGTACGCTCGATCGTATTAACAGCGAACGCCGTGATATCGAGGCAACAATGCGTGAACAGGCGTTTGCGTATGTCGATTCACTGGGATCGCAGCGTTGGCCTGAGTGCGTTTGTGTGTATGACAGCGAATGGCACCAGGGCGTCGTGGGGCTGATAGCGGCGCGAGTGCGTGAAAGATGCCACCGGCCGGTAATTGCGTTTGCGCGCGAAAGCGACGAACTTCTCAAGGGTTCGGCCCGATCCATCCAGGGCGTACACATTCGAGACCTGCTCGAGGCAGTGCACGCGGTCCGGCCGGAACTGATCGTCAAGTTTGGCGGTCACGCGATGGCGGCTGGCCTGTCGATTGAGAAGAGGGTGCTGGACGATTTCAAACGGGTTGCGGCCGAGCAGATGCAGCGACTCTATCCTCGTGCTGATTTCAGCGGCGCCATTGTGACGGACGGCCAGCTGCCGGGCGATGCAATCAATCTCGGTTTTGCGCGTTCGCTGCGAGACGCAGGTCCGTGGGGTTCGGGTTTCCCGGAACCCGTATGGAGCGGCGATTTCTCGGTCGTTGAGCAACGCGTCGTTGGTGAGAATCACCTCAAACTCAGGGTTCGCCCGGCTGGCGGTGGCCCTATCGTAGATGCCATTGCTTTCAACCAGGCAGGCCCTGCGTATCGGGGTGAGGTGCAGCTTGCATTCCGCCTTGACGTTAATGAATATCGAGGCACAGAAAACCCACAACTCGTCGTTGAACAAATTGCCTCCTTGCGGGGCACCGGCGCGTGATAAGATCGCGCCTTTTCTGCCCCGGGACACCGCGAAAATCTCATGGAAACCAGCCAGATCAAACAAACGATAACCGACCTTGCCGAACGCTCTGATGCGTTGAGGAGGTATCTTTGACTATGAGGGCAAGGCGGAGCGCCTGACCGAGGTTCAGCGAGAGCTCGAACAACCCGATGTCTGGAACGAACCTGAGCGCGCGCAGGCGCTGGGGCAGGAGCGCGCGCAACTCGAGCAGGTCGTTGCAGGGCTGGACAAAATCACGACTGGCCTGGCGGATGCCGGTGAACTCCTCGAGATGGCCATCGAAGAGGATGACGCCGATACGATCGGCGAAGTCGTAAGCGACCTGGGGGAATTCGAGAAGGTGGTCGCCGGGCTCGAATTTCGTCGCATGTTCTCCGGGGAGATGGATCCGAACAACGCGTACGTGGACATCCAGTCGGGTGCAGGCGGTACCGAAGCGCAGGACTGGGCCGAAATGCTGTTGCGCATGTACCTCCGCTGGGCCGAGGCGCACGGCTTCAAGGCTGAAGTGATCGAGGCGTCGGCAGGCGAGGTGGCAGGCATCAAGAGTGCAACCGTGCACGTTGTTGGCGAGTATGCCTACGGCTGGCTGCGAACCGAAACCGGTGTGCATCGCCTCGTGCGCAAGTCGCCGTTCGACTCCGGTAACCGTCGACACACGTCATTTGCGTCGGTGTTCACATCGCCCGAGGTCGACGACAACATCGATATCGAAATTGATCCGTCCGACCTGCGCATCGACGTATACCGGGCCAGCGGTGCAGGTGGACAGCATGTCAACCGAACCGAGTCGGCTGTGCGCATTACGCATCTGCCGACGAATACGGTCGTGCAGTGCCAGAATGATCGCTCGCAACACAAGAACAAGGCCACGGCCATGAATCAGCTTAAAGCCAAGCTTTACGAGCTGGAACTGCAGGAGCGCCGCGCGGCAGCGTCTGAAGTAGAAGAAAGCAAGGCCGATGTGGGGTGGGGTAGCCAGATTCGTTCGTATGTGCTCGACCAGAGCAGGATCAAGGATTTGCGCACCGGCGTAGAAACCGGTAACACTCAAGCGGTACTCGATGGAGGCCTCGATGCTTTCATCGAAGCAAGCCTGAAACAGGGACTTTAAGCAACGTGACAGACGAGAAGAACCGGCCAGACGAAAACAAGCTGATCGCCGAACGGCGTGCCAAGCTAGATGCTCTTCGGGAGCAGGGCAACGCGTTTCCAAATGATTTTCGGCGCAATGCAATTGCGGGTGAACTACACCAGACATTCGCGGCGCACGACAAGGAGGCACTGGCCGAAGAAAAAATCGAAGTCAGTGTCGCCGGGCGCATGATGGCCAAGCGCGTTATGGGCAAGGCGAGTTTCGTCAAGTTGCAGGACCGTTCGGGCCAGATCCAGCTGCGCCTCGAGCGCGACCGCCTTCCCGAAGGCGTCTACCAGGCGTTCAAGAAATGGGATGTCGGCGACATCGTTTCTGCGACAGGCCTGTTGTTTCGTACGAATACGGGCGAGCTTACAGTCCTTGCCGACGAGGTTCGCCTCCTCACGAAGTCTTTGCGCCCGTTGCCTGAGAAATGGGCCGGGCTGTCTGACCAGGAAACGCGCTACCGCCAGCGCTACGTGGACCTGATTATCAACGAGTCGAGCCGCGACGTATTTCGCAAGCGCTCGCAGATCATCACGTACATGCGCGGTTTCCTCGAGTCGCTCGATTTTATCGAAGTCGAGACACCGATGATGCAGGTAACGCCCGGCGGCGCTATCGCTCGTCCGTTCACAACCCATCACAATGCACTTGATATGCCGTTGTATCTGCGCATTGCGCCGGAGCTGAACCTGAAACGCCTGATCGTCGGGGGCTTCGACCGAGTCTACGAAATCAATCGCAACTTTCGGAACGAAGGTGTCTCGACGCAGCATAATCCCGAGTTCACGATGCTTGAGGCCTATCGCGCGTACGCAGACTATAACGACTGGATGGATACGACGGAGGCGATGTTCCACGGCATGACGGAAGCCGTGAACGGCACGACGATCGTCGAGTACCAGGGCGAGACATACGACTTCGGCAGGCGATTCACACGCATGACCGTCGAAGAGGCTATCGCCAAATTTAACCCGGACTTCGATATGTCGAAGGTGCGGGATCGCGATTACCTGTCCGCGGTTTGCAAGAAGGTCGGTGTTCATGTCAAAGACAACTACGGACCCGGCAAACTGCAGACTGAAATCTTCGATGCAACCGGCGAAGCGCAACTCCGTGAACCGACATTCATCACGCAGTACCCGGCCGAAGTATCGCCGCTTGCGCGCAAGAACGATGACGATCCGTTTGTGACCGACCGGTTCGAGCTTTTCATAGCAGGCCGTGAGATCGCGAACGGTTTCTCGGAGCTCAACGATCCCGAAGATCAGGCCGAACGCTTTCGCGCCCAGGTAAAAAATGCGGCAGCTGGCGACGATGAGGCGATGTCATTCGATCACGACTACATTCGTGCGCTCGAGTACGGAATGCCGCCAACGGCAGGTATCGGTATCGGTGTCGACCGCCTGGTCATGCTATTGACGGATTCCGCATCGATTCGCGATGTGCTGCTGTTTCCGCACATGCGACCCGAGGTGTTCGAATAGAACCGGCGTTATACCGCGGCCTTCAGAGGTAGGGTAGCGGCTTTCGCGCCAGCGGAATTCCGCCGATTGTCAGGGCTTCATCCGCCTTGTCGGTCGGAACGACGGCCAACAGGTCGTTGCCCGCAACATTCAGGACTTCGCCGATATCGCGCCCGTCGAGCGATACCTTGTCGCCGACATCGACCGCTTTGTCGCAGGAGAATCGCAGGGCGCGTCGCTTCGTTGCTCCCTTGTAATGCGTCCGTGCCACGATCTCCTGTCCCGGATAGCAGCCCTTGTCGAAACTGATCGCGTCCAGCAGGTCGAGGTTCAGCATATGCGGCGTGAATTGCCCGGATTGCTGCGCGCCAATAAATGGGTAGCCCCTCTCTATGGCGATGTGCGGATCCATTGTTTTCCCGGTGTCGATCAGTTCGAACTCAAGCTTCGAGCGGAACCGGAACATCGTCAGGCGCTTTACAATGTCTTCGGCTATCTCAGCGGGTGCCGACAGG
>JBFFOS010000033.1:0-21527 GCA_041574375.1 Woeseiaceae bacterium | reverse complement strand
TGGCCCTGTCCGGGCTCTGCTGCTCGTCTTAACCTGAAGTACCACCGGGTTAAGAAGAAGTTAATGCCTGCCGCCGAAAAATCGGCAAGGCGGCAAAATCCAGCCCTACCGGGCCGTTGTATAGTCGAGACTCGCCTCGTGGACGACCCTGCCGTCCGCCAGGAAGCGCAGGTTGACTGTTGTTTCCCGACCACCCTGGTTATGCAGGTAGACGGCGTAGCGCCGTTTACCGTTCATGCCCAGGCGAATGCGGCCAGTCTCGGCTGAAATTGTTGTACCTTCGCTTTCAAGTTGGGCGAAGCCGTTGAACCAGATTGAGCGGTCCGTGTAATTCGCCTCGATATCTATATGGCTTTTTGCGACGAGGTCGAAGTCCAGAATGAGCATTGACTCCGCACTGCGAAGCGATACCGTGCCGGCAAGGTCGGGCTTATTAACCGATATCGAGTTCGCCAGTGTGGCATTGACCGGGTCCGAAACCGTGCCGACCAGCCCGGTCACATCGTCGAAGGCGCGATCCGAGATCTGGTCAGAATCCACGATGCTGAGGGTCAGAAAGACGCCCGCAGCGAACGTCACGGCGTACTTGACCGCCGACGTTGCGAACAAAATCTGCAGGAATCCCGGGGATTCTTTCGGTTTCTGCGTCGGTTTGACGGTGTTCATGATGACGTGCCTCACATGAGGAGGTGGCTCCTCGGACTTGACGGCATCGAGCGTGGCGCAGACCGATGACAAGTCGTCATGCAGGGCCTGGCCCTCGGCGCTCTCGTCGAGAAACGCCTGTAACCCGGCCTTCTCGGAAGCGCTGATTTCGCCGTCGATATCGGCGTTAATCAGGTCTGTATATTTCTGCTCTATTGCCATTAGTGTTTGCCGCCCAATGCGTCCTTAAGTTGCTGTCTCGCAGTATAAAGCCTTGATTTGACTTTCAATTCCGGGATATCGAGTATCTGGCTGATTTCCATGTAACTGCATCCCAGAAAATGTTTCAAAATAACAACGCTGCGGTAGTCGGTTTTTATTGTCATCAGTGCCGCCTGGACGTCCCGCGATACCCTGGCATTGTCGGCCTCCTGTTCCGGTCCTTTGCCTTCATCGGCCGCCTCAAAAGCGAGCGGCTCCAGTCTGTTCATCTTGCTGAGCCAGTTGATGGACTCGTTCAAAGTGATTCGATAAATCCAGCTGAAAAAGCGGCGTGTCGGGTCGAATTGGTCAAAGCTTTCAAAAACTTTGAGAAACACGGTCTGTGTAATATCGCTCGCGTCATCCCGGCTGTTGAGCATCCGGTAGGCGGCGTTGAACACGGGTTTCTCGTATTTCACCAGCAAGGCTTCGAAGGCCTGACGGTCACCTGATCTGCACCGTTCAATCAACTCTGTATCGTCTGTCCTACTCATACGTACAATTGACCTGGCAGAAAGTTGGAAAAACTTTTTCTCGACCTGTTATTTGGCTCTTATGTCGAAAATGGTGTGAAATCCGGAATATCGGAATACATCATGTATGTGGTTGTTGACGTTAATTATTTTTAGCCCCCCACCATCGGCAACAAGGCGCTTTTGTGTTTTCAGCAGTATACCCAGCCCGGCGCTCGAGATGTATTCGAGACCAGCGAAATCCAGCGTGTTTGCACCCTCCAGCCCGGCCAGAAAGCCCTCAGCCTTCTCACACTGCGCAGCATCCAGCCGCCCGCGGCAAATGACAGTGCCGTGAATTCCGTGTTCGATATCAAACATCTTCGTTTCCTGACCCCTTGGTAAATATAACTTCGCCCCGGCCATCTTGGTACTCATATTCGAGCGTATCGACGAGACTCTGGATCAGGTGAATACCCAAACCACCGGGTATGCGGTCCTCGAGCGGTGCGTCGATGTCGATGGGCCTGGCTGCCGTCACGTCAAATTCGACCCCGCCGTCATCGACGAGCGAGACGCGTACTTCCTGGTTGACCTGCAGCGAGACGTCGACCTCGATGTCCGTGCTGATGTCCGGGTTGTACTTGACCATGTTGACAAACAGTTCTTCCATCGCGAGATGGACCGGAAAACGAATGCCCTCCGCGATATCGTGCGCCTCCATCATCTCCTCGGCGAATTCGTAGAGTGGGGTCAGTGCGTCAAGATGCCTGGGGAAGCTACGTTGCATCTCGGCCGGCCTCCGCGGGTAAGCGACGGACAAGGACGATCGTGATGTCGTCCGCCTGCGGCGCCGTACCGCCATGCTCGCGCGCCGCAGCCATGATCCTGTCGACCAGTTCCTGGGCACTGGCACCGAGATTCTCGTCCAGAACCTTCATGACGCCCTGGCGACCGAACTGCACGCCTGCCTCGTTTTCGTATTCGTAAATTCCATCGGAAATGAGGCCGAAGATATCGCCGGGATCGAGTAAAGACTTTTCGGGTGGATCCAGGTTCGAATGGTGCATGTAGCCCAGCGGAAAAGTCGTCGCCGGATGCCACTCGTACTCACCCATTTCGGCCTGGTAATGCATGATCGGGCCCTGACCGCCCGAGTGGAAGCGAATCGTATGAGTCTTTCCGTCGAGAAGCCCGAAAAACCCGGTCACGAAACGATCGTCGGGGAGATCGTCGCAGAGCTGGTCGTTGATATGCATGAACGCGTCGTCGAGGCTTGATTCGAGGCGAAGGGCGACACGCAGCATCGCACGCACCTGGGTTGCGCTGAGAGCAGGGCCAATTCCGTGGCCGGAAGCATCGCCCATGAGCAGGAACAATTTCTGATCAGCCAGCGGCACAAAGTCGTACAGGTCGCCGCCGGTCTGGTCTGTCGGCGCAAAAGCGCCGCCGAACTCGTAGCCTTCGATGATCGGCATGTTTTTCGGAAGGGTGCCCATCTGCACGTCACGGGCGACCGAGATTTCACGGTCCAGCCGCTCGGAGGCAATAATCTGTTCGGTGATTTTGGCGCGATGCAGAACGACCGCCGCCTGCGCGGCGAGTGCCTGGCCGACATACTCGTCCTGTTCGTCGAACACTCCGTGAATCTTGTTCAGAATCTGCAGAACGCCGACGAGCGAATCTTCGTAACCAATAAGCGGAATCGTCAGCATGCAGCGCGTCGTGTAGCCGGTCTGCTTGTCGATCGCCCGGTTGAAGCGCGGGTCCGCATAGCAATCAGGAACGTTGATCAGATTTCGCGTCTGAGCCGATTCACCGACGATGCCCTTGTCGGCAGGAATGCGAATCTGGTCGAGTTCGGTGCCGACTCGAACGACGAGTTCATCGCTGGCTTCATCGTACAAAAACACGGTACCGCGCTCGGCTTTGAGAACTTCGCGTGACGCGTCGACGACCTCCGTGAGCATTGTATCCAGATCGAACGGCGCGGCGAGTTTGCGAGTGACTTCCAGTATCTGCCGTAATGCCTGCGTGTCTCCGGTGTCCTGCGTCATGCTTCTAGCGGCCCGGTGAATTTTCGGTCATTGGAAGTCGAACGTACTGAATCTCGATTTCCGAGATACGCGCCACCATGCGCTCAGCAAGTTCCGGAATTTCAAAGTTCGAGTTTTCGATAGCGCGGTGTGTGACCAGTACCTCATTGCGCGTGGCCAGGTCTTCTCCGAGCTTTGATGCGGTGTTTACCGGGTCACCAAAAAACTCGATGTCCCCGATAAGCAAGACTCGCCCAAAGTCGATACCGACCGACAGGTTGACCTGTTCCCCGAGGTCAAAGCGGTCGTTTGCCTCAAATAAAGCGCCATTTACGTCGAAGCTTGCTCGAATCGCATCGTCAGCGCTTTTGAAAAATGCGTAGCAATTGTCCGCATCGCACTTTAGCAATACACCACGGTTGGCCTCGATGACAGGTGCCACGATCTGGCGCGTACGGTGGATCATTTTCAGAAAGTGACAGACACCGACTTTTCGTGATGTGCTCGAGAAACTCGCCATGTCGGAAATGAATACCGCGCCTTTGGTCCCGAACTTGTCCCAGATACGTTGACGAACTTCTTCAGCTTTCTCGGGGTCGGACTCGTCTGAAAAATCCGCGATCAGGGAATCGAATTCGTCATGCCCCGTCAACGGTTTATGGTAAGCAATTTCTGCCATGTGCATCCCCAAAAGTTTTCATTATGATTTGGCAGTTTTTTCAAGTATATCCTGCATTCGTTTCTGCGGCAGGCAGGATCAGGGCCGGATCGAAACCACGTCGTCACTGTAAAAACCATTGAAACGTGTCAATCCGCTCAACGAGTATGCGCCCATACTTCCGAATTCGATGTAATCGCCAACATCAATATCCACGGGTAACTCCACGCGGCCGGGCATTTTGTCGCTTGAGTCGCAGGTTGGCCCGAAAAGCCTGAAGGAGTGCAGGCTGCCATTCAGCGGTTCGCAGCCGCGCAGTGCCCGGGCCGGGTACCGCACGTGGCCCTTGAAGCGCAGCTCCCAGAATGCACCGTACATACCGTCGTTCAAATAGAGGCGGTCTTCCTTACGCAGCAGCACTTTGGCAATTGTCGACATGCCGGGTGCGCTGAGCCCTCGTCCTGGTTCGGCCATGAGTTCGCCATCGGCGCCCAGCGGTATTTCGTGCCTGAAATTGCGGATGGCGGTGAAATACTCGTCGAGCGGCGGTACCAGAAAACCGGGATAGGGACGGGGAAAGCCACCCCCGATATCAAGCAATCGAACCGGGAACGGAGTGGCCTCGAGTACCTCGCGAGCGAGACCCATGGCATAGGTGTAGGCCTCAGGCTCGGTCACACCCGTGCCAACATTGAATGCCAGTGCAGGCTCCGCGCCCGTTTCCCGTATGGCCACGAGTATCGCCGGGACATCTTCCGGCGGCGCACCGAACTTGGCAGAAAGGTCTTCCATCGCCGAGTGATGACTGACGGCCATGCGGGCGAAGATGATCGCTTTCGAAGCATTAATTTCGTCGGCCAATGGCTTAACGCCGGACATGTGGTCCACCATGAAATGACGCGTTCCAAATTCATCGCCTGCACGTTTGGCATCGCCTGCAAGCCGTACCGGGTTCATCAGGTAACACACTGCGTTCGGGTGCAGTGACTTGATGAGAGCTATTTCCTCCACGGACGCACAATCGAAGTGCTCGATGCCACCATCTGCCAGGGCGGCGATTACGAGAGGATGATTGTTTGCCTTGACGGCATACAGAACCCGGCCCGGGAAGTTGGCAATGAAGTGTTCGGCCACATCGCGGTATACGTCCGGATGAATGCAGTAAACCGGGCGTTCCGGCTGCCGCGACTGCAGCAATGACTCGATACTGTCGTACTGATTGTTCACTCTGATCGTCTGACCACCTGCCCGGCAAACGCGTCAGTTGGCGCACCATCGTCGAACGCCAATACGCCGTTAACCCAAACGCGTTCGATACCGGACGACATCGCCATCGGTTCTTTCATGGTGGCGCGATCGATGACTGTGTCCGGGTTGAAGAGAACCAGGTCTGCATAGTATCCCGCTGTGATTCGACCCCGATCACTGATGCCCATGCTGTCTGCGGCGCGCGCCGTCATCCTGAATATTGCCTCGGGTACCGTAAGCACCCCGAGTTCGCGGCCGAAAAACCCCAGTACCCGGGGGAACGAGCCGTAGCCGCGCGGGTGTCCTCCATGCCAGCCATCCGAACAGATATTGATGTACGGCCAGCGGAGGAAAGCAGCGATGTCATCATTGTTCATGCTTTTCGCGATGATCCCCGTATCTTCTCCCGTTGCACGGCGATGGTCTTCCGCTGCTTGCGATAACTCGAGCAAGGTTGCTACCTCATCTCGCTCGGTAATGCCTGCGACCTCGGCAATCGTCATGCCTTCAAATGCGGGGTTGGCCGGGTAACTGATCAGCAGGATGTCCTCGGCCGCTGCCGTGCGCGCGAACGTGTACTCTGCGGTCTCGACGCTGGAGTAATCCCGGTCCGGGAACAGCACGGCGAGATTGCTCGCCCAACGTTCGTAGGGATAAATGTCAGCGCTAACTTCCACACCGTCGGTTCTCGCGGCATCCAGCAGGTCGATGACATCGCCGGTGGTTCCCCAGGCGAGCCTGTCGGCGATTTTTATGTGCGACACGTGCACGGGAATGTCGGCCTCTTCGCCAATTCGAATAATCTCGTTGACCGCGTCGATGAAACGGTCGTCTTCATCCCGGAGATGGCTCACATATCGTCCGCCGCCTGCGGCGGCAACACGCGCCAGCGCGATGACCTCCTCGGTCGCCGAAAAAATCCCTGGTTCGTACTCGAGTCCCGTGGAGAGCCCCAGTGCGCCCGCCTGCATGTCGGCCTCGACCAGTGCCGCCATGGCCGCGATCTCGACGTCGCTTGCATGTCGCCGATTATCGTCGCCCATCACATGCTGACGGATCGAATTGTGGGCCGAGAATGACGCCACGTTCACCGCCGCGGGCTGGGCTGCAAATGCGGCCTGAAACTCGGCCACCGTCGCGTAGTTGCCGCCAGAGCCATCGACACCGCGAACGATCGTTGTAATTCCCTGGCTCAGTACCCCTGGCATATGAGGGTACTCCTCGAGATCATCGTCGTGATGGCTGTGCGAGTCGATGAAGCCCGGAGCCAGCGCAAGGCCTTGAGCATCAATGACGATTTCCCCTGGAATTATTTCCAGGTTTCCCACCGCGACGATGCGCTGCGTTGTCGCGTCAAATCGTACCGATCCTTCGTACGGGTCATCGCCCGAACCATCGAAAATTACGGCATTTGTAATCAGCGTACTCGAAACAGGCTCCGGTGATTCGACCGTGCACGCGGACAACGGCCACAGACAGCACAAGATCACCAGGGACGTTCTTACTTGCATGCGTGCATCCTCATTGTGTCGCGGCAGAAATCCGCTGTGCTATCGTACCAACACACGTTAGTTATTGTTTCATAGTGTGGAAAGCATGAGTGCAGTCCTGAAGGAAGATGCCCGTTCCATTGCCGAGTTGATCACCGATCAGAAGGCCGGTTATTCGTTGCAGCAACGCTTCTATACCGATCCGGCTATCTACGAACTCGAACTGGAGCTCATCATCTATCGAAACTGGATATTCGCGGGACACGAATCGCAGTTGCCCGCACCCGGGGATTTTCGCGTCCTCAGTGTTGCAGGCGAGTCGGCGATCATCGTGCGTGGCAAGGACGGCGAGCTCAAGGGCTTCGCCAATGTGTGCCGTCACAGGGGATCGCTGGTGTGCCTCGAGGAAAAGGGGCACACCGATAAGTTTTCCTGTCCATACCATGGCTGGATGTATGACATCGATGGCAACCTGTTCGCGGCGCGCAATATGCCGGACGATTTCGATATGGCGGCACATTCGCTGAAGACCGTGTCAGTCGGGGTCGTTCACGGACTTGTCTTTGTTTGCTTCACAGACGAGCCCCTGTCTCTTGACGGGTGTCGCGAGGAGCTTGCCGAGCCGATGGCGATGTTCGATTTTCCGAACCTCAAGGTGGCGGCACAGAAGACCTACGATATTCCTGCGAACTGGAAATTTTCGATCGAGAACTACCAGGAGTGCTACCACTGTGCGACCGCGCACCCCGAGTACGCGCGTATGCATACGCTGATGCTGGACGATGAAAAGAAGGACCGAGTCCAGAACCATATGCTCGAAAATATGGAGGCGTGTGGTCTCAAAAAGATAGATATCGACCGTATCGACACCGCGGCACGCCCCGGTGAAATGGGCTATGGGTACAGTCGTACCGCTTTGTTCTCGAAGTACAAAACGGGCAGCAAGCATGGTGGCCCGGTCGCGCCCCTGCTTGGCAATCTCAAGGACTACGATGGCGGGGGATCAGACTTCAACTTCGGCCCGTTCTCTTTCATGCTCGCGTACAGTGACCACGTCGTCGCCTATGTTTTCACGCCGACGGGCCACAAGAGTTCGAAGTGCGAGATCTACTGGATGGTTCGTGGCGATGCAAAAGAGGGCGTCGACTATGATGTCGATGAGCTGACCTGGCTGTGGGATGTCACGACGATTTCCGACAAGGAAATCATTGTCAATAACTCGAAAGGCGTTCACTCGAGATACTATGAGCCCGGACCGTTCTCGGGAATGGAAAAGGAAGAGAGTTCCTACATTGAGTGGATATTGCGGGAGTTGCAGCGCCCTGATTGAACCGGATTCCCTTGAGCCCATGCTCCTGTGCGAGTCTCACAATGTGGAATGCCCGACTGAAACTCTGGACAAAATTGAGCGGGCAGTGGACATTAAGCTGCCAAAAACAGAAGCAAAACAAGCGGGCATCAGCCTATGAAATCATACGATGCAATTGTTGTCGGCGCGGGCCATAACGGCCTGACCGCGGCGGCATTTCTTGCAAAAGCGGGTCTCGATGTTGTTTGTGTTGAGAAGAACGACTACATCGGTGGAGCCACCGTCAGTCGAAACCTCTACAAGGACTGGTGGTATTCGAACTGTTCCTATGTGTGCAGTCTCCTGCGCCCTGAAATCTATCGATCACTCGAGCTACACAAGCATGGCCTGCAGGTCACACCTTACGGTGGGTCCGTGACGTTCATGG
Source organism: Woeseiaceae bacterium (assembly GCA_041574375.1). Lineage (GTDB taxonomy): Bacteria > Pseudomonadota > Gammaproteobacteria > Steroidobacterales > Woeseiaceae > UBA1847. The sequence continues at coordinate 13,001 of JBFFOS010000033.1, read as the reverse complement.
AAAATGGCGACTACTACGGTTCTTACCACGACCCCGAGGCTGCCTATCGGGAAGAGGCGCGTTTCTCCCGCAAGGACGCAGATGCGCACAAGAACTACACGGCCGATACGATGCGGCAGTGCCGGTTGATCCGTGACTTCTTGTTGCGAACCCCACCTGATCCAACCTCCTTTAAGCCAAGAGACCTGATGGAGCTCATACGCATCGGCGGCAAGCTCAACGAGATGGGTGAGGATCGTATTGGCGAGACCATTCGTTTCTGGACCATGAGTGTTGCCGAGTATCTCGATGAATATTTCGAAACGGATGTCATCAAGACGGCGCTATCTGCGAGCGGCATCATTGGCACCGCTTTGGGCATACATTCGCCCGGTACCGCCTACGTATTGCTGCATCACTACATGGGTGATGTCGACGGCAACGTAGGTTCCTGGGGCTTTGCCCGAGGCGGAACCGGGGCGGTTGCCAAGGCGATCGCCGGCGCGTTCCAGGCGGAGGGAGGCGAACTGCGAACCGAGGCCGGCGTTGATAAATTCATCGTCAAGGGCGGCAAGGCTGTTGGCGTTGCCCTGGATAACGGCGACGAGGTTCATGCGAACGTCGTGGTGTCAGCCATGGATGTAAAAAGGACCTTCCTGACCTGCATGGACAAGAGCGATCTCCCGGAAAAATTTCACCAACGTGTTGAGAATTTCAAGATTCGCGGCTCGTCAGGCAAGATCAACATCGCTCTTGATGGCCTGCCGACATTCCCGGCGCTCCCGAAAAACAGTCCGCTGTATCTCGCGGACATGCATTTCACGGACTCGATGGAGCGCATGGAACGCGCCTATGACGACTGGAAGGATGGTACCTGGTCCAAGGATCCCTACCTGGACATGACGATCCCGACGACCAACGATCCGACCATGGCGCCGCCAGGCAAGCACTTCATGAGCTGTTTCATTCAGTATTGTCCGCGCCAGATTAACGGACGAGACTGGACGCAGGAAGACAAGGATGGATTCCAGAAGTCCGTCTTCGACCAGATTTCCAACTACAGCCCGGACTTCAAGGACCTGGTTCTTCACGCCGAAGTGCGTACGCCACAGGATATCGAGAACGAAATCGGCATCACCGAAGGCAATATCTTCCACGGCGAACTGACCATGGACCAGCTGATGTTCAACCGGCCGGTCCCGGGATACGCACAGTACCGCAGCCCGATTGGTGGCTTGTACATGTGTGGATCGAGTAATCACCCGGGTGGCGGAATCATGGGCGCGCCCGGAGCAAATGCGGCACGTGAGATTCTGATGGATCTCAAACGTCCGAACACCGTACCGGAGAACTTCGGCGATGACTGATAGATACGATGCCATTGTAGTAGGCGCTGGCCATAACGGCCTCGTGTGTTCTGCGTTGCTGGCCAAGGCGGGCAAAAGCGTACTGGTGCTCGAAGCTAACGACCAGGTCGGGGGCGCAGCCGTCACGCGCGAGTTCACCGACGGTTACTCGGTGTCAGCCTGTGCGCACCTCCTGTATCAACTGCAACCGGAAGTTCGCAAGGAACTGAAACTTGCGCCGCGACTGGTCTCTGAAGACATGACGACCATTGCGCTTGGCGAGGATGGTAATCACATTCGCCTGAAAACGGACAGCGTGGAAGGTGTTTCCGACAAAGATGTCGAGCAGTACCGCAATTTCCGCAAGCGCATGACGCGTTTCTCGAGTCTCTTGCGCAGGTTTTTCAACAAGACGCCCCCGCGCCTGGGCAGCACGGACTTCAAGGACCTCGTAACGCTGGGTCAGTTGGGCCTTGATGTGCGCATGCTCGGCAAGGCCGAGATGGAAGCTTTCATGCGACTGATCTTCATGAACATTCATGATGAGGTCACAGAACGTTTTGAGAGCTCGATGCTTAGAGGCGCGATCAGCCTGGATGCGGTATTGGGCACGCACCTCGGGCCGCGGTCTCCGAATACGATGATGACCTACCTGTACCGCATGGCCGGCGACAATGGCCGGACCGGAACACCGGCTGGCGGCATGGGCAGCGTGAGCAATGAGTTGGCGCATGCGGCGCGAACGGCCGGTGCAACGATACGTACAGGCATGCCCGTCAAACGCATCATTATCGAAAACGGCCGTGCGACCGGTGTCGAAACTGAAGCCGGCGAGCGATTCGACAGCCTGATGGTCATATCGAACGCCGATCCCAAGACGACGTTGATGAAGTTGATCGGCGCCAAACATGCCGAGACAGGGTTCGCTCGCCGGGTTTCGCATCTGCGAGCGAAAGGCAATGCCGCGAAACTTCACCTGGCACTGAACGGGCTGCCGGCAATCGCAGGGCTGTCCAGGAAGGACTATGCAGAGCGACTCGTCATTGCACCCGATGAGCACTACGTCGAGCGGGCGTTCAACCCGGCCAAGTACGGCGAGAGTTCGCCGCACCCGGTTATCGAAATGACGTTTCCCAGCTTTCGCGACGAGACGCTGGCGCCGGCGGGCAAGCATGTCATGTCAGCCGTCGTGCAATACGCACCGTATGCGCTGAAGGGCGGCTGGACCGAGGAAGCCAAAGCCACTTTCCTGAAAGCGATTATCGATACCCTGGCGAAGTACATGCCGGACATCGAGCAGCGCATCACGGCAAGCGAATTGCTGACGCCGGTTGACATTGAAAGTGAATTCCACATGACGGGGGGTCACTGGCATCACGCTGAGCTGACGCTGGATCAATTCCTGTTTGTACGCCCTGTGAACGGTGCGGCGCAGTACAAGTTGCCAATTGACGGTGTGTATTTGTGTGGTGCGGGAACGCACCCCGGCGGCGGCGTCAGCGGCGCGGCGGGCCGCAATGCGGCGCGGTCCATCCTGCGTCGGGAGAAAGCAGCATGACGATTCGAGAGCCCGTCCCCCAGGGACCGTTGAAAACACCTTTCTACCCACGCGTCGCAAAGGTCGACACGGTCAATCAATGGCACCAATGGAAGGGGTATTCCAGTCCGAATGCGCTGTATTGTGAGGATCTCGAATATTTCGCGATTCGCAACGGGACGGCAGTATTCGATCTGTCGCCGATGACGAAGTACCGGATTACCGGGCCCGACGCGCTGGATTACCTCAATCGCCTGGTAACCCGCGACATGGCCAAGGTTAAGCCCGGCCGCGTTGCGTATGCTGTGTGGTGTGATGACCAGGGCCAGGTCATTGACGATGGCACGATCTTCCACCTTCGCGAAGGCGAGTACCGTCTCTGCTGCCAGGAACGCCACTTTGCCTGGTTCCAGGACGCGACGATCGGCTTCGATGTCAACGTTGTGCACGAGACTGACGACATCGCGGGGTTGGCTGTGCAAGGTCCGACATCGTACAGCGTGCTGAGCACGATGGGGGTAAAGGGTCTCGAGGAGCTCAAGCCATTTGGACTGATACATGTCGATTTTCAGGGTACGGAGATGATGGTCTCGCGAACCGGATTCACCGCGGATCTCGGATACGAGCTGTGGATCGATCCGGACAAAGCGCTGGATTTGTGGGACGCATTGTTCGAGGCAGGTAAGGACTACAAGATCCGTCCCATCGGAACGCATGCATTGGACCTGGCCCGCATCGAAGCGGGCTACCTCGCACCCTATGCCGAATTCCTGCCTGGCGATGAGACGGTTCGAACGGGTCGTTCGAGGTCGCCGCTCGAGGTGGGCCTGGAGTGGCTTGTGGATTTCAAGAAGCCAAACTTCAATGGCCGTCGAGCCCTTGCAGAGGAAAAACGTAACGGGTCGACATGGCGCCTGGTCAAGCTCGATATCGATGGCAACAAGGCGGCACACAATTCGTACATCTTCTCGAATTCGAAGACCAGCGGCGGCAACATCGGCTTTGTTACGTCAGCGGCCTGGTCACCGGTGTGTAAGCAGAATATTGCGCTCGGTACCGTGCGAACGCCGCACGGCAAACCTGGCGATACGGTATGGGTTGAAATTTATTACCAGCGCGAAATGCACTGGAATCGGGAGATGGCGAAAGCGACGGTTGTGGACAAGCCGTTCTGGTTCCCTGCGCGTCGCGGGGCAACGCCACCCGGGCCTTACTAACGGGCGTGCAGAAGCTAGCGATTTACCAATCACTATGGGGCATGCAGCTCCGTAACCCGCATTGTCCCGAACGCAGTGACGATGAGTCATTCGCAATGGTCGCGGAAGCGGGTTTTAACGGAATGTGCCTCGATCCGTCGGTGCCGGAAATAGCGGAAAACCTGGAGAAGAAATCGCTGTTCGAGGCGCATGGCCTGGGGTGCATGGTTAATGCGTTTCCCTACGCACCCGGTGACATGGAGCCGTTGCTCGACTTCGCCAATGACATGAATGCCTGCATGGTGAATGTCATCAGCGGCGTCATGCCTATCAAGCCGGAAGATGCGGTTCCCGTTGTGCGCGACTGGATTGGAACCGCCGAACGCAAGCGCCTGCCGTTGTTGTTTGAAACACATCGTGACGGCCTGCTGAACGATCTCTACTTCACGCTGCAACTCATGGACCTCGTGCCGGAGATGCGCTTATGTTCCGATTTATCGCACTTCGTCGTCGACCGTGAGCTGCGCGCGCCCGTACCCGAACGGGACGAACAGTTCATACAGTCCGTCCTCGAGCGGTCCGATTGTTTCCAGGGACGGATCGCCAACCGCGAGCAGGTGCAGATACAGATCGACTTTCCGCAGCACCAGCAGTGGGTCGAGATATTCAAATCGTGGTGGAAGGACGGCATGCGCATGTGGCGTGATCGTAATGACGATGATGCGACGCTCGTGTTTCTTTGTGAGTTGGGGCCGCCGCCCTATGCAATCACCGATGCAAACCAGGAAGAATTGTCAGATCGATGGCAGGAGTCGTTGCAGATTCGCGACTGGGCTCGCCAGATCTGGGCAGAACTGGAGGAAGAATGACAGATCAATTCCCGGGACCAAAGACACGTCAGGCACTTGAAAGAGGCATTCCGCTATTTCGTAATGGCCTTCGTTTCGAGGAAGAACTCGAGAAAGCAGGCCGCCGCGGATTTCGCACCGCCAACCAGATCGTTATTGATCACGTTGCAGGCGATTTCATCTGGGACCTGGATGGCAGGCGCTACATTGACTTTCAAAACGGCTGGGCGACGAACCCGATTGGCAATGCTCACCCGGAGATTCTCGAGGCGGTCGATGCGGCGCATCGGCGTTACGGATTTCATTACGATCACCCGCTGCGATACGACCTTGCGGAGATGCTTGCCGAGATCATGCCCGGCAGAGCGCTGCCACGATTCAACTACGAAGTATCGGGAACCGAAGCAGCCGAGGCGGCCGTGCACCTTGCGCTAACACATACGAAACGCCGCTACATCATCACGTTCAGTGCGGCATACCATGGAATGGGCATTGGCACCAAGCTGCTCGACGGGCTCGACGGTGAGATGAACCGCTACCTCGAAGCGTGGACCGGAGGTGTCATCAAGGCACCGTATCCCTATAGCGATCAGTCGCCTGCCGGCATGAGCCAGGAGCAGTACGTCGATTATTGCCTGTGGTATCTCGACAATCATATTCCCGGCTGCATCGCGCCGCGCGACAATATTGCGGCGATACTCGTCGAGCCCGGGCTTGCCGAGGGCGGCAACTGGATTCCGCCGACCAATTTCCTGCAAGGCATTCGTGAGATCTGCGACAGGAATGACTGGCTGATGATCGCTGATGAAGTGCTGACTGGCCTGGGCCGGACCGGCAAGATGTGGGCGGTAGAACACTACGACGTCGTTCCCGACATTCTCGTCGTGGGCAAGAATCTGTCGGGCGGTATCGCGCCGTGTGCCGGCATCGCGTCGAAAGACGAGATCCTCGGCGACACCAATGGTTTCTTGTCAGGTTCGACGTTTGCGGGAACGCCTGCCGGCTGTGCGGCCGGTATCAAGACGCTCGAAATCTACGAGCGCGACAAGGTCGTCGAGCATGCCGCAAAGCTCGGTGAGCTGGCTGCAGAAGCGATGCTGCAGTGGGAAGAGCACGACATCGTCAGGCAGGTACGTGGCAACGGCCTGCTTCTGGGCGTCAGCTTCGAGAGTCCGGATCCGGCGGAGAAGAACTGGTGGTACGCACGCTCTGTGCGTAACCGCATGCTTAACCATGGTGTCTGGGCGATCAGCGACCGCGAAGACACCATCAGGATGTATCCGGCGCTCAACATGAACGAGCAGACCTTGCTGGAAGGCCTCGAGATCATGCACGAGGCAATTCGTTATGTGAGCGAGCACGGCCAGCAAGAGGGCGATAGTCCCGGCTGGCCGACGGGTGTAGCCGGATTCTAGCTGTGATCTCCCAGAAGGTTGGTCACAGGGAATTTCCCGCTGACGCTCGCTAACAGGCACGGACGAAGCCGGGGCGGGACAGGCAGCCGAACACGCCTCGCGAGTTCCGTCCTCACCACGTATTTTTATCGAACTGCCAGCTCGGCTATGGATTCGGCTACCTGTCCCGCCCCGTCTTGATCACGGCATGGGGTCGGCGCACGAACCTTTGCTCCGCGTGCCTTATCTCAGCTGGCTGACACACGATGTGACCAACCTGCTGAGAGGTTACATCTAGCTACAGCTCACTGGGCTTGCCGTATACGGGTTTTCCGCCAAACAGCGTAAGTAGGACCTTCGTATCCGAAATCGCCTGCGGCTCGATCTTGAACAGGTTCTGGTCGATGACGATCAGATCTGCCAGTTTGCCAACCTCGACAGAGCCGGTTTTTGTTTCCTGGTGATTGACGAAAGCTGACCCCATGGTAAATGCCTCGATTGCCTGCTCCAGCGTGATCGCTTGTTCAGGGTTTAGAGGGTCGGTTGCGTGCGTCTCGGCATCGACCCGCGTTACTGCATGCTCTATCTGGTAGAAAGGATCGGCCGTCGACACTGACCAATCGCTGCCAAAAGCCAGGCGTCCGCCCGCGTCGGCAACCGACCGAATCGGGTACATCCAAGTCGCGACTTCGGGCTTGATGAACGGCAGTGTCAGGTCGACGACATAGTCATCCGCGTATGCCCAGGCCGGCTGGAAGTTGGCAACGGCGCCGAGTTCGGCGAAGCGCGGAATGTCGTCGGGATGAATGACCTGCAGATGCGACAGGTGATGCCGCCGGTCGGAGTCACCATTGTCCTCCCGTGCTTTCTCCACGGCATCAAGTGCGTGGCGCACGGCGCCGTCACCCAGCGCATGAAAATGGACCTGGAAACCGTCTGCATCGAGCATCGATACGACATCTGCCATGTACTCGGGATCGATCATCGGGATACCACGCGTACCACTCTCGACGAGGTAAGGTTCCACCATGACTGCCGTGTAGTTCTCCATCACACCGTCGACGAAGATTTTCACGCTCGTCGCGCGAATGTTGCCACGCGTGTACCGTTCGCGTTGTGCCTGGAAGGTGACTATTTGCTCCTCGTTTTTATCCGTGTCCCACAGGAGTGCGGCGACCACGCGAAGGTTCAACTTGCCCTGCTTGTCGAGGGTCTCGTAGGTTTCAAGGTCAGCGTCAAATGCGTAAGCCTCCTGAACTGAAGTGATGCCGAATGCATGCAGCATGTCGCGCGCGTACTCCAGCGCCGCGATGCGTTCCTCCAGGTCTGGCTTCGGAATGTGTTTCGTAACGAGGCGCATGGCACCTTCCTGCAGGCTGCCAATGGCTTCACCGGTGTCAGGATCGCGATCAATAAACCCATCCTCCGGATCCGGCGTGTTCCTGGTGATGCCGGCCTTTTTCAGTGCAAGGCTGTTGGCCCAACCCGTGTGTCCGTCCGCAGACGAAAAGTACGCGGGCCGATCGGGAACCAGTTCATCGAGAATATCCTTGCCCGCTTGCGCTCCAGGCCCGAATGCGGCCATTGACCAGCCGCCGCCCGTAATCCACTCCTTCTCGGGGTGCTGTTCCACACAACCGGGGATGACTGCCCGGTAACCCGCCACGGAATCGGCCTGTCCCAGGTCACACGCGAGCATTTCCAGACCGCTGTATATCGGATGTATGTGCGCGTCCTGAAATCCCGGCAGCATCATGCGGCCCTTCAGGTCGTAAACTTTGGTCGCCGGGCCGATGCGCGCACGCACCGAGTCGTCGGAGCCGACAAACGTGATTTCGCCATTGCGAATAGCGACTGCCTGCGCCCAGGGCTTCGCGGGGTTGAGCGTGTAAATCTTGCCAGTGTGATAAACGGAATCGGCAAACCGGGCAGCTTTTGGTGGAACATTCTTGACGACTGTGCCGCCCTTGATAACGACCGGAATATCCTGCAGCAATGTCACGTCATTGAGAGGATTGCCGCGGACAGCGATGAGATCGCCATAGCGTCCAGCTTCAATTGCACCGACGTCTGCAGACATCCCCATATGCTCAGCTGCGACCGAGGTCGCGCTTTTCAGGGCCTCCATCGGTGTCATGCCGCGGCGGACCATGACCTCGAACTGCCTGGCGTTCAACCCATGCTGAAGTACGCCGGCATCGGTTCCATAGAGGATCGGCACTCCGGCGGCATGGGCCTTCTCAAAAACGACACGCTGCGCTTCGGTGGTTTCGTCGTTCTTGCGCATGAATTCTTCGGGGTAGCCCAGCGCTTCGCCGACTTCGGCAGTGAACGTTCCGTTGTAGACATCCATGGAAAACGCAACACCGTGCTCTGCGGCCAATGCCACGGCCTCGTCGTCACCGAGTGACGCATGCTCGATGGAATCGACGCCGGCAAGTATGGCGTCCTTGATTGACTGGGCACCGTGCGCATGCGCGGTGACCTTAACGCCCGCTGCATGGGCGACCTCAACAACGGCAGCGATTTCCTGCGGCGTCATTTCCGGGGCGCCAGGAACCCCGCCAATGGCAAACACGGCGCCCGATGCAATGATCTTGATCATGTCAGCCCCGTTATCGAGAACCTTCTGTGTTGCGGCAGCGAAGGCTTCGGGCCCTCGGGCAACACCGATACGCACGCCCGGTGGTATCTCGCTTTCATCGTGGCCGGGTACGACGAGGTCACCACCGCCGCCAGGAATCGTCAGAAAAGAGCCTGCGGTCTGGATGCGCGGCCCGGGAATTTCGCCCGCACGAATTTTCTTCCGCGCTTCAATTATTGCTTCCGGGAAATAGTCTCCGACATTGCGAATGGTCGTAAAACCCGCCTTGAGGGTCACGTCTGCATTAGCGACTGTGATGGCCATATTGTCAGCCATTGTGCGTCGGTAATAGACCGTCAGGTCGCTGGAGTTGTCGTGGTTCAGTGCGATGTGCGTGTGCGTATCGATCAGCCCGGGCAGGCAAGTGGAGTCGGACAGATCGAGTAGTTCCGCATCTTCGGACACCGGTGCATCGAGTGGCTGCAGAGCTACAATACGTTCGCTCTCGACGACAACGGTGCGACCGCCAAGGGCCTCGTCGGCCAGACCATCGATAAGGTTGCCACATCGTATTACCAGGGTCTGGTTCGCCTGGTCATGTGGTTGCCCACATGTTGACAAGAGCAGGGCGGCGAGCACCGCCAGAAGAAGTTTAGGCATGCACGGTCTCCGGGAGCTTACGGCCTACAGTAACAAGCACAATGCCGACTTGTGAAGTAAGCTTGCGCACATGATGAGCAAGCAGGCATTCGTACGAGCGCTGGAACGAGAAGCCCCCTTGATTCTCGACGGTGGGCTGGCGACACAGCTGGAGGCGCAAGGCTGCGACATTGGCAATGCTCTCTGGTCGGCGTCACTGTTGCAGAGCAATCCAGAGGCCATCTTTAAGGCGATGCGTGCCTACCTCGATGCGGGTGCGGAGTGTATCGCGACGGCGAGCTACCAGGCGAGTCGCGAGGGTTTCGCAAGCGTTGGCCTGTCGGGCGAGGAAGCAGATGAGCTGATGTTGTTGTCAGTGGATCTCGCCGAACGAGCCCGAGACGAATACCTTGCGGCAAATCCCGGTGTCGACTTCACGCCTCTCGTTGCAGCCAGCATTGGGCCCTATGGCGCCATGTTGCATGACGGTTCGGAATATAGAGGCAACTACGGCGTATCTGCCGATACGTTGCGGGACTTTCACGCGCCCCGCCTGCAGCTGTTCGATGCCAGCAATGCGGATGTGCTGGCGATCGAGACAATTCCCTCCGTCGTCGAGGCAAGGGTGCTGGCCGAACTGCTTGCGGATTGCGATCTACCAGCCTGGATAAGCTTTTCCTGCAAAGACGAAACACATCTCGTCGACGGCACGCCCGTAGCGGAAGTTGCCGGGCAATTCAGAAATCATCCGGCGGTGGTGGCGGTTGGTATCAACTGCACGCCGCCGCAGTTTGCGCCCGAGTTGATTCGCAAGATCAGGGTGGCTGTTCCCGACAAGGCTGTCGTGGTCTATCCGAATTCCGGGGAGACATACAGTGCCGAGGACAACGCTTGGTTCGGAACCGTGACGCCGGGTGATTGTGCCAGCGCGGCGCGTACATGGATCGATGCTGGCGCCAGGATCGTCGGTGGATGTTGCCGCATGGGTCCCGAGCATATCCGGGCCATGCGACGCGCGCTTACCTGAGCAACCCGGGCAGTTCCGCAGGCGACATGGCAATCTCGGCGGCCCCGGCCTTCTCGAGCTCTTCGACCGAGCCGTAGCCATAGGCCACGCCAATCGGAATCATGTCGTTCGTGACGGCACCAATCAGGTCATGCCGACGATCACCGACCATGAAGTGGCGCCGGGCCCCCGGGTTCTTGTGGATCGCGAAATCCAGCAGCTCGGATTTCGTTGCGCGCGTACCGTCGAGTTCGCTGCCGTAGACGTTGTGTATGAAGTCGCCCATACCGAAGTGCTCGATGATGCGTGCTGCGTGCATGTGGGGTTTGGCCGTCGCGACGAGAAGAGTGTGTCCGGCCGATGCAACCGCATCCAGCATGTCGAGCACGCCTTCGTACAGCTTGTTTTCCCGCCAACCGACATCAACGAAGCGTTCTCGATAAAGGTCAACAGCTTTACGCGTTAATTCCTCGCCGACCATCTCCGGAAACGTGTCCCACAGCGGCGGGCCGATACAGCCGTAAAGGTAGTCGTCGTCGGGATGCGGGAAGCCGAGTTCGTCGAGTGCGTACAGGATGCACTTCGTGATGCCTTCATACGGGTCGGTCAGCGTACCGTCAAGATCGAAGTAAACGTGGGTGGTCATCGGCGTAGCATAACAGCGGTCGCCGGATGCAGGTCTATCAGAAGTGAATCCCGACGGAGAATATCGCGGCGCCAGACATCACATCATAGATCGGGTCGAATTGGTCCTCAGTGAGGCCGAGAATGTCAACTTGCAGGTCGAATGTCAGGTGCGGGGACGAACGAAATCGCAGTCCGTATCCGGAGGATTTCAGGCGCAGGATATCGGTCATGTAGGCGAGGTCCAGGTCTTCGTAAATACGGTGCCGGGGACGAAAGAGCTCCCAGTCGCTGTCATCCAGGGATATGACCATGTTGTTGGCCAATGGATGGCTCTGGTCGCCGGGCGTCTCTGCACTCGCGTGGGAGGCGAGTAACCCGAGTAGCAATGCAATGAGTGCGACGCGTTTCGACATAATCCGTCCTGGAGTCGTCGGCGAGAGTCTGCAAGACTAGTCGAGGCCACCGTGAAAGGCGCGAACGACCGTCACAGTTTAGCTTCGTAGCACGGTAACCGAGCGTCTCATTCAGGCCACACCAGCTGCCGGCTGACTTTTTGAGTAGACGCGCGCAGTGCGAACAACCACTATAAAGAGAATTTGCGGGGTTTGGTGCGTGACTCACGATAAGAGTGCAGTTTCTTCGACCTGGAGTGGGCCGCTGACATCGCCGACCAGTGTGCCGAACAGTGCGGAGGTGCTTGTCATTGGCGGTGGCATCGTCGGCGTTTCGACAGCGTGGTTTCTCGCCAGGCAGGGCGTCAACGTGGTCCTTTGCGAAAAAGGACATATTGCCGGCGAGCAGTCGGGACGCAACTGGGGCTGGGTTCGCATCCAGGGCCGCGATACCCGTGAGATCCCGATGATGCAGGCAGCCCTGGACATCTGGGACGGTTTGCAGGAGGCGACCGGTGAGGATGTCGGTTTCGTGCGGCGTGGGTGTTTCTTCACCGCGGACAGCGAAAAAGAAATGGCATCGTTTGAAAACTGGGTGAAAATTGCCAGGGACTATGGCATCGACTCGCGACTCATAGCCGCGTCCGAGCTCAAACAGCATGTGCAGAGCCCGATGAATGCCTGGGCTGGCGCGCTCTATACGGAGACTGACGGCCGTGCGGAACCGCAACGAGCAGGACCAGCGATCGCCCGGGCGGCGCAACGCGAGGGCGCGACAGTACTTACTTCATGCGCAGTGCGAGGAGTAGAGACCAGCGGCGGCAAGGTTTCAGCGGTTGTCACAGAGCACGGCACGATCAGGACGTCCACGGTTCTCTGTGCGGCGGGCGCATGGACCTCATTGTTCTGCCGTTCACTAGGTATCGCAGTACCGCAACTAAAGGTGCGCGGCACCGTTGTTCGAACAGCCGCCTGTGACAGCGTACTGGACGGCAATGTCTTCGATAAGCGTCTCGGCATTCGGCGGCGCGCGGACGGAGGCTATAGCGTCGCGCACGGCTCAATCCTGCAGCACTCGATTACACCAGCGACGTTTCGCTGGAGCTTTAAATTCGTTCCCGCTCTCATGCAGGAACTGAAAGTCCTTCGCTTATCGTTCGGCAAGGAGTTCTTCGACGAATGGAGAATGCCGAAGAGCTGGGCGCTGGATGAGGTATCGCCCTTCGAGAAATCTCGCGTTCTCGATCCTGAACCGAGTCAAAGGGTGGTCAAAGGTATTCGTCGCAATATCGATGCGATGTTCCCGCAGTTAGCCACGACGCCGATTGTCGAAAGCTGGGCGGGAATGGTCGAAACCTCGCCCGACGTCGTGCCGATGATTGGTGCGATTGATGCACTCCCAGGCCTTCATATCGCGACCGGTTTCAGTGGCCACGGGTTTGGCCTGGGGCCG
>JBFFOS010000032.1:0-21749 GCA_041574375.1 Woeseiaceae bacterium | reverse complement strand
TCGGACGCCCCGCACTGACTACGTCCATCCGTTGAATTCACCAGCAGCACAATCCCGACCAAAAGCCTTGATTCACATTACGGGCTTGCAGCGCCGCTACCAAATGGGTCGCAGCTTTATCGATGCTTTGCATTGCGTCGATCTGAACATCGTGGCTGGCGAATATGTTGCGATCAGGGGCCAGTCGGGGTCCGGTAAATCCACGCTCATGAACATCATCGGTTGCCTGGATCGCCCGACGGCCGGCGAATATTGGCTCAATGGTGATCGGGTTTCGACAATGAGTGACAAACAGCTTGCCCGCGTCAGAAATCTTGAAATCGGGTTCGTATTCCAGACGTTCAATCTTCTTCCGCGAATGTCGGCGCTCGCCAATGTCGAGGTGCCGCTTATATACAGTGGCAGAAAGAGGAAGCATAGAGTTGCGCTGGCCACCGCAGCGCTTGAAACAGTGGGGCTAAGTGACAGAATGTCGCACCGACCGTCCGAGATGTCGGGCGGACAGCGGCAAAGGGTAGCCATCGCCCGGGCTCTGGTAACCAACCCAAGCATACTTCTTGCGGACGAACCGACAGGAAACCTCGATTCGAACACTGGCAAAGAAATAATGGACCTGTTCGACCGCTTGCATGATGAAGGTAACACGGTGATCGTAGTGACCCACGAGCAACATATCGCTGAATGCGCGAGCCGTGTTATTCGCCTGAGCGACGGTGATGTTGTTAGCGATACTTACACGAGCGAGAGTTGATGAAGCGAATTTTCCTGATCCTGGCGATATTGAATCTGAGTGCTTGCGCAGAGCCGGTAGATGTTGAACCCATGTATGACACCGCTGGCGTCGAGCGCCGTACGCTCGAGGTCGCGGTCAGTTCGGCCGGCATCGTCGAACCGCTCGCGACCGTCGAAGTCAAGTCCAAGGCTTCCGGCGAGGTGCTGGACGTCCTGGTCTCGACAGGTGACCACGTCGAAGAGGGCAGCCTGATGGTCAGCATCGACCCGCGCATCGTGCGCAACCGCCTGGCGCAGTCTGACGCCGAGTTGAAAGCGGCGATTTCGGGGCGTGAAATTGCCATTACTCAGAAAAAGCGAGTGGAGTCACTGGTTACCAAAGGAACGCTGACGCAATCGGATCTTGAACAAGCGACATTGGATCTTGCCAATGCAGAAGCGCAGGTCGTTACTGCCAGGGTTTCCGTTGAGAATGCCAGGATAGCGGTAGACGACACGGATATACGTGCGCCGATCACCGGCACAATTATCTTCAAGCCAGTGGAAATAGGACAGGTAATTTCATCGCCGACCCAGGATTTCGCCGGGGGGACATTGCTGCTGCAAATGGCGGATCTGAGCGCTGTACAGATTCGATCGCTGGTCGATGAGACTGACATTGGCAAGATTCGTCCCGGCATGGAGGCGAAAGTGTCGGTCGCGGCCTATCCGAACCAACCGTTTCCCGGCGAGGTAATCAAGATCGAGCCGCAGGCGGTTATCGAGCAGAACGTCACGATGTTTGCTGTGCTCGTGTCGATTCAGAATCCGGACGGTCTTCTCATGCCTGGCATGAATGCGGAGGTAGAGGTGTCGATAGTCCGTGCCGAAGATGTGATGACGATACCCGTAATGGCTCTGCGTACCAATCGTGACCTCGACTCCACCGCGTTTATCCTTGATCGCTCGGTCGAGGACATTCGCAGCGAGCTGTCAGGCGGTGAGGAAAAGCCTGCCGCGAGGGCTGGTGATCTTCCAATGGATCGGTCAAAACGTGGTCGACGCCAACAGGCCACAGACTATCGCTTCGGCGGTGAGTTCTGGGTGGTGCTTGACACACCGGGTCGCGAAATCCGCAAGGTTCGCACAGGCGTAACCGATCTCGATAATGTCGAAGTGGTCGGTGGGCTCGACGAGGATGACAAGGTGCTGGTGTTGCCGAGCTCGCATTTACTTGAGACGCAGCAGGATCTGCAGAATTTCATCAATCGCCGTATGGGCAAATTACCGGGAATCGGCTGATGCCATGTTGCTAGGAGAAACAATTCGCATTTCGCTGACGTCAATTCGAAGCAACCTGTTTCGAGCGTTGCTGACCATGCTCGGCATTGTGATTGGCGTCGGTGCGGTAATCACAATGGTTGCACTCGGAACGGGCGCGCAGCGCCAGATCGACGAGCAGATGGCCGCGTTGGGTGGGGATATTCTTTCGATTCAGTCTTCCTCCTGGTTTAGCCGCGGCGTAGCACGAAATCAACGGACTCTTACGACCGACGACGCTGTAGCGCTCGCCACGGGCATGAAGCATGTATCGGCGGTAGTCCCTGAAATCAATTCGCGATTTCAGCTCAAATATGGGAATAAGAATCTCAACATAACGACAATCGGCACGACCCCCAATTACGCGGATGTCCACGGCTTCACTTTTGCGCACGGGAAAATGTTCTCTGCGGCTGATGAGGCAGCGCGCAAGCGTGTAGTAGTGCTGGGTGCGGAGATACCCGAGATGTTCGATGCTGATCCGGCAGCGCTGATTGGCCGAACAATTCAGATTCGCTCCATCACATTCGAGATTATCGGTGTACTGGCAGCGAAAGGCGGATCCGGATGGCGCAATCCCGATGACGATGTCTGGATACCGCTCTCGACCGCCCAGTTCCGTGTCACGGGAGACGAATTTGTCGAGACAATCAGTGCCAGAATCGCGCCCACATCGACGACCGCGATGGCCATGCTGGAAATCGAGCGTGTGCTGCGTCGAGAACACGGCGTCTTGCCCGGAAAGGACAACGATTTCGCAATCATGGATCGACGTCAATTTGCCCAGTCTCGCCAGGAGGCAACTCAGGTGTTTACCTACTTGCTGGCCGGAATCGCCGGTGTGAGCCTTGTCGTCGGTGGTATTGGCATCATGAACATCATGCTTGTCACGGTGACGGAACGGACGCGCGAGATTGGTGTGCGCAAGGCGCTGGGCGCAACGCGAGGCAATATTCTCCTGCAATTTCTCGTCGAGTCGACGATTCTGTGCTTGCTGGGTGGATTGATCGGGTTGTTGGTCGGGGCAACCGCCTCGGCGCTCCTTGCCCGCTACGCGGGCTGGCAGACGGTTGTGACCCTGGGTTCAGCCCTTATGGCATTCGGATTCAGCGCGACCGTTGGAATCATGTTCGGAATCTGGCCTGCGAGACGTGCAGCGGGACTTGATCCAATTGAGGCACTTCGGCACGAGTAATATTTCTGCCGCCGCGCCGGTCTTGTCTGTAGATACCGGAGTTTTATTCATGATTCGTTCCCTGATTACCTTGGCACTTGGCCTCACATTGGCGTTAAGCCTGGCGTATAGCTCGACGATTCGCCATGGGCATGCGGACGTCCCTGTTGCTGAAACAGCCGAGGAGATCCAGCCCCTGCAAGCGGGTGATTCGGCACCCCGGTTCCGTGTCGAGACCGTCGAGTCGCGAGCGTTCGATTTCGATCCGCTGAACCTGGACAAGCCCGTCATGATTCTCGTCTTTCGGGGTGGATGGTGTCCCTACTGCAACATGTACCTTTCCGACATGCGGCATGTAATTCCCGAAATCAGGGCCCTGGGTCTCGACGTTTTGTTCCTGAGTGGAGATCGCCCGGCACTCCTCTATGAAAGTCTGGAGAACCAGGCCAGGGAAGACATCCAAGGACTGGATTACACGATCCTGTCGGATGCCGATGCGCAAGCGGCAGTTGCCTTTGGTATTGCCTTCAAGGCAACGCCGCGCACGGTCGACTACGTCAACAAGAAGGGCGACGGCTACAGAAAATCTTCAATGGAGCGTCACGGCGTTCTGCCGGTACCTGCCGTATTCGCTATCGGCAAGGATGGGACGATCGCTTACACCCACGTGAATGCGGACTACAAAGTTCGCCTGCCTGCCGACGACTTGCTGGAAGCCGCAAGGACGATTGCTGCTGCAGACTGACGGTCGCAAATGATAGGCTTTGTGCTTGCGATTCAGGCACGGAGCCACTCATGGTTACAGCGATCGTTCTTATCAAGGCGGAAACCAACCGCATTCCCGACCTGGCGGATCAAATCGCCGATATGGACGGTGTATCCGAAGTGTTTTCTGTCGCCGGGCGTTACGACCTCGTCGCGTTGGTGCGTGTCTCCAGGAACGAGGACCTTGCCGACGTGATCAGCGACAAGATGCGCCTTCTCGAGGGCATCGTTGAGACTGAGACGATGATTGCCTTTCGCGCGTATTCGAAGCAGGAGCTCGAAGCCGGGTTCGAGCTCGGGCTTGATTGATGGCTACGACTCATTCCGAAAAACCTCACGCAGGTTTCCTGAGCTCGCTTGCCAATATTGAACGAAATGAATGGACCGCAGTGCTTGTGGCGTTCTTGCTCGTATTGGTCCTGATGACGTCTTACTCGATACTGAAGCCTGTCCGGGATGCGCTGGGCGCCGATTGGGGCAACGTTGGCCTGAGTATTACGTGGACGATAAATTTCGGAATCAGTTTGTTCGCGATAGCCCTATATGGTGTGGCGCTGACCTACGTCAGGTTTCGAGTAATGGTGCCGGGTGTCTATGTGTTTTTTGCAATAACATTCATTGCGCTGTACTTCATTCGAACACAGGTTCCCGACCCAACTATCGCAAACAAGGGTTTCTATGTATGGGTCAGCGTCTTTAGCTTGTTCAATCTGTCGGTGTTCTGGAGTTTCATGACCGACGTGTTCAATAAGGCACAGGCGCGCAGGCTGTTTGGTGTGATAGCGGCCGGAACGACGGTCGGAGCTATCCTCGGGCCAATAATTACTGCGTCCCTGGTCGACGAGCTAGGCGCAAATGGTCTGTTATTGGTGTCAGCTGCATTGCTCATGGTGCCAGTTTTCGCTATTCCTGTGCTGTGGAACCTAAAAGTCACTCAATTGCACAATGAGGAATTGCAGGCTGATCTGAGTTCACAGCAGTCGTTGGGGACAAACCCGTTTTCTGGTTTCACCGTCCTCTTTTCGGATCGTTACCTGCTTTGGATTTGCGCGTTCATTCTTTTCTACGTGACGATCAACACGTTTGTGTATTTCGAGCTTCAGGACCTGACTCGTGAATATTCACTCGAGTTTCGGGCGAAGATCTGGTCATGGATCGAGATCACTACTAACACTCTTACACTGATTACAGCAGCGCTCATCACGAGCCGCATTGTGATCAAGCTGGGTATGCAGACTGCATTGGCGATGATCCCGGGCCTTGTCGCGCTGGGGATCATGGCATTGGTGGCTGCACCTGTCTTGCTCGTGCTGGGTATCTTTCAGATCGGGCGGCGCGTCGGTAACTACGCAATTACCCGGCCCAGCAGGGAAATGCTGTTTACCGTACTGGATCGTGAAACGCGGTTTAAAGCCAAACCGGTCATCGACGTTGTGCTTTATCGTGGCGGGGATGTACTTACTGCTTGGTTGTTTACGCTTCTGGCGGACAAATTGGGATTGGGCCTGTCGGGTATTGCCGTTGTCATTGGTGGAATAGCGCTCGTCTGGGTGTATGTCGCAGTCCGTCTTGGCCGTCAATATCAGGATCGAGCCATCGAGAGTTCGGCGAATATTGCTTAGTTATTGAGAGCAAGAAACACATGAGTTTGCGCAACACGACAACAGAATGGGGATCAGTGGCGAAAGCGTTGCATTGGCTGATTGCAATCGGCTTGTTCGCACTCATTTACCTGGGCCTGGAACAGGCGGGCATGGAGCGTGGCGATGAAAAAACGCAATTGCGTTTCATCCATGCATCGATCGCCACAATCCTGCTTGTCCTGATGACGATTCGCATCATCTGGCGCTTCATGAACGATACGCCGGCCCATCCGGATAACACGACGTCGACGCAGCGCCTGATTTCGACGCTCGTGCATTGGGGTCTCTATATTGCTGTATTCGCGCAGTTGCTCGGTGGCGCGATGATGTCCGGAACCGGCGGCAGCGGCTTGCCGTTCTTTGGCATCTTCTCGATTTCGCTGCCCATTGCGAAAGACGAGGCGGGCCATGAGTTCTGGGAGGAATTTCACGAAGTTGCCTGGATACCGGTTGCCGTATTGATCGTCATCCACATACTTGGCTCGCTCTACAACCACTTTGGTCTGAAGAATGATGTCCTGCGCCGCATGACGCATGGCGTCAAATAACACGCGAGCAGCATCATGATTGTCGAAACAGCCCGATGAGAAAACCGCCCAGCTACGAGACGCAGGCACTGCGCGAATTCGCCGAAGTGCTGCATGGGCGCCGGACGATCGATCAATTCCTGCAGACTCCGGTTCCCGACGGTCTCGTTCGCGAGGCCATCGAGGCGGCCACCTGGGCGCCGAACCACTTCGTATCCGAACCCTGGCGCTTTATCCTGCCGGGCGAGGAAACGGTGGGGCGCATCATCGATCTCTCCGCAGAGATGGTTACTGCCAGGAAGGGGGTCGAACTCGGTGAACACAAACGCAGGACGTGGAGCGAAAAGCCGGGCTGGCTCATCGTCACCAGTCCGCATTGCGACGACGAATTGCGTGAACGGGAAGACTATGCTGCGTGTTGTACTGCAGTGCAGAACTTCATGTTGTATCTGTGGAAAGCAGGTGTCGGTTCAAAGTGGACGACAGGGCCCATTACACGCGATCCACGATTCTTCGACATCATTGGCGTAGACCCGAAAGCAGCATTCGTGGTCGGACTGATATGGTTTGGCTATCCGAAGGTCACGCCGACCCAGTCGCGAACGGCCGTCGACGACGTATTGACAGAGTTGCCCTGAATGTTACGGCGATTCCCGATCAGGCTTAGCAGGCGCGTCTAGACGATGATCGAGCGACTCATTCGACTGCTACTTGGAGGTCGATGGGTCATACTTGTCCTGCTGATCGCGGTTACCCTTATCTCGGCCGTCTCGGTTTCCCGGATCAGTTTCGATAACTCTATCGAGGAGTGGTTTCTGGACGAAGACCCCAGTCTTGCTGTCTACGACCACTTCACCGAGACATTCAATGCCGATCAAATCGTGATCGTAGGCCTGTTTGCAGAAGACGTATTCGATACCGATGTCCTCGCCGCTATCGATCACATTTCGGTCGCCGTGGAGCAGCTCAGGTTTGCTGAGCGCGTGCAGTCGATTACGCATACCCCTCTGGTGGAGAGAATTAACGGCTACGATGTACCGGATTTTCGCCAGCAGATTCTGGCAAGTCCGTTACAACGCGACCTGTTGTTATCCCCTGACAACAAGGCGACCGCGATCGTCGTGCACTATGCACGAGAAGGCAACACGTTCGGAGAAAAGCACGAATTCGTTACCGCGCTTCGCGAAATTGTGAGTGCTGCGACGGTGGGCGCAGACATCGACGTCGCGATCAGCGGTGCCCCGGTTCTGGGCGAGGCCGGCCAGACGCGCAACAATGCGGACCTGCGGATTCTCATTCCAGCGATGATTGCCGTCATCGTCATCATCGCCTTCGGGCTGTTCCAGAGCGCGGTTATGACCTTGTTGCCGTTGGGTGTCAGTGGTGTGGCGGTGGTGTTCGCATACGGGCTTATGGCTGCCGTCGGATGGCATATGACGATGATATCGGTCATCCTCATACCGCTGATCCTGGCGGTGGGCGTCGCGCACTCCATACATATCATTAACCGGTATCGGCTGAACCTGGAGAATGGGCTAGACAATGAGGCGGCGGTGATCGGTAGTATCCGGCGTCTTATCAGGCCCTGTTTTTTCACCAGTATCACCACCGTCATTGGTTTGCTGTCCCTGCTTGTCAGTAAACTGCAGCCCGTGCAGGAGTTCGCAGTGACGGCGGCTGCGGGCGTCTTCGCTGCCTTCGTAATCAGCATGACGTTCCTGCCTGTCATGCTGCTCCTGCGCCGGCGCAAACTGCATTACCGGCCGACGATTGCCGGGAGCATCGTGGATAGTTTGCTGGCCCTGGTTTATCGGGCCGCCTCGGCTCATCCTCGTAAAATTGTCTTGCTATGCCTGCTTGTGGGTGTCGGATTTACGTGGCTGGCCACACGGGTCGAGACTGGCCTCGATCCTATGTCATGGATTCGTCACGACGATCCGATTCGGGTTGACACCCAACGAATCGATAGCGCGTTTGGTGGTGCGCTGTCCCTCGAGTTCCTGCTGACCTCGCCGGACGGTCAACTTGACGAGCCGGCCATTCTGCGTCGCATGGAGGCGTTCCAGGACTGGTTGGTCGCAAACAGCAAGGTTGCAAGGGCAACCTCACTCGCAGACCTGGTCAAGGAAGCCGCAAGGGTTGCCCGGGACGCGGGCGAAAGCGGCTTCGATTTGCCGAAGACCCGATTCCTGACCACCGAACTGCTGGGCAAGCTGCGCAGTGACGAACAGCTGGGACCATGGGCTACCCCTGACTACCGCGAAGCCAGGATCGCCGCGCGAGTACCGCTCTCTTCGGCCCAGGAGATAATCGAAGAAATTCCGGCCATAGAACAGCGGATCAACGAGATTTTTGATGGCTCCGGTGTGACGGTCACTTTGACGGGCCAGGCGGTTCTCGCCAGCAAGATGCAGACGCACATGCTCGACAGCCAGTTGCACAGTTTCGGGGTGGCGCTGGCTGTAGTCTCTCTTGTAATGATCCTACTCATGAGGTCAGCGGCAATCGGGTTGTTGGCGATGATTCCGAATCTGCTCCCCATCGCGATTGGCCTGGGTTCGATGACCCTGCTCGATATCCCTCTAAGTCCGGCGACTGTCATGATCGCGGCAGTTGCGCTGGGCATCGTTGTCGACGACACGGTCCATCTCATGACGGCATTCGAGCGGAGCGTGCGCAGCACCGGGAAGGTCAGGGCTGCGATCAAGTCGACGTTGCTGGAAGTTGGGCAGCCGGTCATGGTGACCAGCGTCCTGCTGGTCGCGGGGTTCGCAACGCTTATTCTCGGAAGTTTCCTGCCAACTCGGCAGGTTGGCGGACTTGTCGCGCTGATAGTGGCGGCGGCGCTGATAACGGATCTTGTATTCCTGCCGGCGATTCTGCGAGCGCTACCCGGCAAACTGATCACCAGGTCCCTGGTTCGCAACGACCGTTTGTGATTCGAGACAATTGCCCCCTTCCAGGAATTGCCAGTCGACTGATCGCTATGAACCTGATACACGCCTCTTACGAGGGCTGTTTTCGTGTATCTTGAGTGGCCGTTACTGAACCAATGCGGCCATAGGGTCTACTGTCATCGAATAACAATTCCTCGTCATGGAAAACTTCCAATGAAATTGAAACTCTCCGAAATGTCCAACGTCGCCGAAATTATTGGCGCGTTCGCAATAGTGCTGTCGCTTGTTTATGTTGGAGTGCAAGTCAAAGACAGTGCAGCAGCAACCAGATCAGCCGCTGTAAATGACGCATCTGAAGCTGTGCAATCGTGGTATCTCGAAATGGGGAGCAACCGGCAAGCCAGCGACCTGTGGTTCAATTCAATGACAAGCCCTGCTCCACTTCCTACTAACGACGAATTTCAGTTCATGATGATGATGCATGCAGTAATGCTGGGATTTCAGCATAGCTACTTGCTCGTTGAAGAAGGAACGCTGGACGCCGACTACCGCGACTCCATAACCTTCGCGCTTGTAGCGGTTAAGGATCTTCCCGGTATGGATCGCTATTGGAGGCAGAGAAGGGGCTTCTTACATCGTGGGTTTGCCGAGTACGTCGATAGCTTATTGCTGCGGGACTCAGTCGACACTCTCGATATGTACAAGAGATCTGAGAACGGACCCGACAAGTAAATTGAGGGGCATCATGAGTGCGACCGCTTCCGGCCGGATGGTATGGCCCCAGTAATTCGGACCACGTGGCTAAGCGCCTCACCGCCCGATCAGGTTGTGCCCGGCATACCGAAGTAATCGGACCAGTCAGTGTGTCTGCTAAGCGGTGTCGGCTTGATGTCTCCCAGGCGCATCCCATGCTTGACGAGTGCACCGGTGTAAGTTTCATAGGCGTTTCCGGCGATCCTGTTGACTCGAAGCGGCTGGAGTTGGCCGAGTCGGATACACAAATCATAGTGATGACTGTGCCGCAGCTGCTCCTCCAGTTCGGTGGCAAGCTGTTTCGGGAGTTCAACGGGCGACTCGATGTACAACGAGTAGCCTGGCGATGACTTGGGGTTATCGAGGGCAAGCATCGCGAATCGCGGCTTGAGTTCAAACTGCTCGAAAGCCGCTTCCAGGCAGGTCGCCACGAATGCCTCGTTAAGCTTCTCCCCGCAATGATCGGAGACGTTGTCGGCCTTGCCGATGAAACGCAGGCTCGGTATGTCTGCGTAGAATCCTGTCACCTCGACCTGGTCCCGTAGCGCGTAGCGGTACAGCCCTCCACCCGTGGTGACGACCAGCGTGTACATACACTTGTCCTCGAGTGACCAGGCCGGGAGGATATTCCCGGCCTCATCCTGGAACTCAAAAAAATGGCTGCGTATGGCCAACGGACGATGGTGCGAAAACGGCAGCGTGATAAAGGCTTCAGTGGCCACGATGCCCTTGGGCTGCAGGTGGACGCCCGGAAACTCCGTGCGCAGATCCGGCAGGTAATTCGCGGCGTGTGCATCGCCCCAGCAGCTGATCATCGCGAGGTCCGGCCACACTGAACATGCGCTATCGGGTCCCAGTCGGGCGAGTTCACGACTGCGAGGCCTGTCGCTTGCGATGTGTAGCGTCGGTGCGGTCAGTCCGGAGGCCAGGTCGTCGAGCAGGCTCGACCAGTTGTTCCGCAGGTAGCGCAGGAGCAAAAGAATGAACGATGGATGCCAGGCCGATATCAGGCGCAGGTCACGGCACTTCAGCAGCGATAACAGGGTCAGTCGCCAGAACAGGTCCATGTCGGTCACGTCGCGGAGTTGTGGCGGTGTCGCCAGCGTCAGGTTAATCAGGCGCCGGGCCAGGCCGCCGAGATAGGCGCTGTCTTCGTCGAACCCGATGGGTACGCTGGATTCCTGCGCACGATCGCGCTGCGCAGGCGGCGTGAGACTCCAGTAGGCGCGACCGGCCTTGAGGGCAGGCATCTCGAGGAATACGCTCGAAATCCATACTGCTACGGCGCGACGAAATTCTGCCTGCAGCCCGCGCGTGTAAGGAATCCATTTTTCGGCCCCCGAAGAGCCACTCGAAGGCTCAAGCAGCTTAACGGGTTCTGCGGTCAGGACATTTTTTGCGCCGCCAGCGATCTGTCCGATCCAAGGCTCGAATTCCTCGTAGGGACGCACAGGTATGTTGTCCGCGAAGTCTTCCCAGCTGCCTATCTGCGCGAAGCCGTGGTCCTTTCCGAAGGCCGTCGCGGCATTGCTCTTGATATAGCGCGCCAGCAGTTGTCGCTGTGTGGCTT
Organism: Woeseiaceae bacterium; assembly: GCA_041574375.1. GTDB lineage: Bacteria > Pseudomonadota > Gammaproteobacteria > Steroidobacterales > Woeseiaceae > UBA1847. The sequence continues at coordinate 10,389 of JBFFOS010000032.1, read as the reverse complement.
CGAGCCTCGTTGCTGCATGCCTGAAGCGCACCCACTCCGGCAGGCTTGCCGCAAGCCAGAGGTTGTTGGCGATGGCGGAACCGGCATTCACTCGTCTATGTCGGGGAACAGCTTGCGTCCTTTCGTCCACATACGCCGTCCCAGGCGCGTCAATTCGTTTTCGGCAAGAATGGCGAAGCATACGAGTTCGTCGCCGTGCTCGTGTCCCGGATTACGCTCGGCGAAGTATGCGATATGCGGGTCCGATAGCCGGTTCTCCGGGATGCCTCGATAGCCGTTTTTAAGAATTGCGGGGGCGTCGAGACGCACGATGCCGGTGTCCGGGTCGTAGTCTTTTCCGAATCGCTCGCTCGCGACAGTATCCATGATCAACCGCACATCGTCCGGGGTTTGCTTGTCATACCGTGGGTAGAACGTTGCACTGTAAACGGGCAGGAATCGATAGGTTCGGTACCCGGAAACAAGCAGGAACCAGTAGAGGCGCTCTTTGCGATACAGGCGGCGCAGGTAGTCGATCGCGCCCATCCAGTAGTAGCTCAGCGCCGAGTCGCTCCAGGTCTCGCTGCTCACCACGGTGTCGCCCGAGTAAACGACGGAAATGACCTGGCCGTCGATTTCGACGTCATAGATGTCCATGCTGGAAAAACCGCATAACACGCCGTCTTCGTCCTGTAGCACCAGCACCCAGTTTTTTCGTTCGAGATCCCGGTCAAAGACATCGAATGAAACACCGTCAAACTGCTGGCAAAACAGTCCGTACATCGAGGCCCGCACGTCCGCGCCTATTTCTGCGCGTTTTACGACGCTGCCTTTCACAGGATAGCGACCTCTGGGTGCGGAATACGATCATCCAGCATGCTTACTGCTCCTGCACCATCTTCCCAATAGACCACATAGATTACGCTAACGTATTCGTGGCTGGTAAATCGCTTGCGCATTACATTGGCCAGCGGGTTTCTTGACGCAAAGGAAATCATGACGTAGTCGATGTCTTTCCTCATGGCTTGTTCGCAGCCGGCAGCGACCAGGCCGATCAAAGAATCTTCGTCATCTTCGTTTATCGCCACGTGCGACAGGAACGCACTTTCGAGTTTTGCTCCCGGTGATGGCAGACGTGGTCGACCAATGAGCGGCGCGACGATATTAAGCAGCGGCCGAACTCGGCCAAGCCTGGGCGAGTAACCGCGAATGACTGTCTGTTTGAATGCACGTTGATCCCATAACGCGAGGCAGCTACGAACGTCATCACCATCCGGGCAGAGCAGAAAATTTTCTGGCGCCAGCCCGCGACAGCGTTTTGCCGAGCGCAATATTTCCTGGCTCCAGACGGGATGGAACTGGTAGCGAGTGCCGTTTTCTGCGAGTTTCGTGGCGATACTGGCCAACGGCCGTTCGTTGCCTCGCGCAATACGCAACGATGGTCGTCGACGGCGCGCACCGAGCCGGGTCGGAATCGTAAACGTGACCATCGTCTCCAGTGGCTGGTATGACGGCATATCACCCAGACCCGCTTCGAGCAGACGCCGGGCACGGTGATTATCTTCAATGATCGTCGTCAGGTAAAAAGAGACATTGCCGGCCTCGTGAAAACGGCGCATGGCCTGGTACGACCCCAGCAAAAGCTTGCGACGCGCCTTCAGCCCGCCTTGCGCCCGAAGTTCACCGAAATAGCCAATGCGCCGCCTGTTGCCATTGATGTATGTTTCGAGTTCGAAGCGACCACCTGATGCGATCACTTCCCTCGGTTCGCCGCCGAACGCCAGCATCATCTGGTATTGGTCGCCGGAGATACCGGCCGCATGAAATGCGTTGGGCTCTCGCTCAAGGGACACATGGATGTCGCCGGTGAGCGGGTTGTCCCTTAGCAGCCTGCGTAACTGTGACTCCGTGGCCTCGGTTGCGGCCTCAAATGTCAATTCCGTTGACATGCTCTTGATCTGATCAGCCGAACCCGTGCGCGGGCTCCAGGTGGCCCGACCAGCCCTCGTCGCCGAGCGGCAGATCGTTTCGCTGTTGAACCTCGCGCCGCATCATGAAATTGATAAGGGGGAACTGCCGCGCCATGAACGCGTTGGAGCGGTTAACCGGGTCCGCGAAGCGCCGCAGGATGTTCGGCACCGAGTAAAACTCCGCACGCGCCCTGATGCAAAGCTCCTGCAACTCTTCCGGTTCCAGCAGTTCCGGTTTGAAGGGAATCTTGTTGTACGTGTAGCTCGGGTCCAGCCACCAGGCGTCATACAACAGGCGGCCTTCTTCCTTGAGACGCTCATACAGAGGCGTGCCCGGAAATGGCGTCAGGTGATTGAAGGCAGCCATGTAAAAACGGTGCTCATTCGCAAATTTGACCGTCTCCGTGAATGTATCCGCAGTGTCGTGGTTGTACCCGAAAACAAACGTTGCATAGAGGCGAATGTTGTAGCGGCGAAGATTCTCGAGCGCCACATCGTAGCCGCCACCCATCGTATTGAATTTCTTCTTCATCATGCGCAACGTTTCACGTTCCAGGCTTTCGAAGCCGATCAGGAGTCCCTGGCAACCGCTACGCGATATCAGGTCAAGAAACTCCTCGTCATGTGCGGCATTGATACTGGCCTGTGAAACCCAGCGAATTTTGAGGCGCGCCAGTTCCCGGTACAGGTCCTTTGCTTCCTCGAAATTCGACGTGATGTTGTCGTCAACGAAAAAGTAGAAACTATTGCGCTTTCTCGCCGCTTCGACTTCTTCGAGAATATGATCAATGGGTCGTCTCGTCTGTGTTGCCCCAAAGTAACTTTGCACGGCGCAGAACTCGCAACGAAAATGACAGCCGCGTCCCGCCTCGATCAGTGTCACGGGTACATATCGTTTGCCCTCGAAAATGCTGCGATCGATGCGCGTCAGGTTCAGGTTCGGCCTGGAGTCCTGCCGATAGACGGTCTGCAGCGTATCGTGCCGGACATCGTCGATAACTTTTTCCCATTGCCCCTCGGCTTCGCCAATGATGACGGCGTCAGCGTACATCGAGGCTTCCTCCGGGCACAGCGTGGCATGAAATCCACCGAGCACGACCTTGACGCCTCGTTGCCGGTATTCGGTTGCGATCTGATAAGCGCGCCTCGCCGTGTAGGTCTCGATACTGATCGCAACAAGGTCGGTCGCCTCATCAAAGGGGATGACTTCCAGCCTGTCGTCGTAAAAACGCACGTCGACGTCATCGGGTGTCAGGCCTGCAATTGAGGCGGGCGCCAGAGGCTCCATTTGCCAGCTGCGTATATACTTCTGGTCGCCTGCCCATCGCCCGACACAGGGGTGGATGAGGGTCAGACGCAGGCGCTTCTGCGGCTCGGTCACAGAATTTCCTGCCGCCGAAGCGGTGTCGACTCGGATTGCACCATCTGCCAGTCGCAGGTGTAAAACCTGTCGAGCCGCCTCCCGTAGAAGCGGTAGCCGAGATTCGCCCCGAGATACAGGGCCTTCGAGATCGGCGTTGACCGCATGCGCCTGGCGATAGACGCGTAGCTATAGACCTGGCGCCAGGTCCGCATGTTGCCCTGTTCCAGATCGGCAACGCTCATGTTGGCAGGTTGAAAGACGACATGCTGGCCGTCATAGAGCTCCCAGTCTTTCGTCAGGATTCTGTTCTCCTTCTCGAGACGCTTATGGAGACCGGTGCCCGGGAACGGCGTCAGGATTGCAAAACGCGGCAGATCGATACGCGTGTCGATAACAAATTGTGCCGTCTCTTCGAAAACATCGGCCGTATCGCTGTCGAGCCCAAAAACAAAGGTCCCGTTCAGGGCGATGCCATGGTCGTGAAAGCGGCGAATCCATTCCGCGTAGAGATCGGGTGAGTTGAAGCTCTTGCTGACATCCTTGAGTGCCGCCGGAGAAATCGACTCGAAGCCGACGAGCAACGCCATGCAGCCACTTCGGGCACACAGATCCAGCAGTTCTTCGTCGCGTGCCAGCAGGCTGGTAGCCAGGCCACCCCACTGGATGCGCAAAGGAATCAACGCGGTGAATAACTCGGCCGCATATGCCCTGTCTGCGATCAGGTTGAGGTCAATGAAGATCGCACGCTTTGCGCCCGTGGAACGGATCTCATCAATGACTTCCGCAACAGGCTTCTGGTAGGGCTTGCGGCCCCAGGCAAAGGGCACCACGCAAAAATCGCAACGATGATTGCAGCCGCGCGTCGCTTCGAAGACGGCCGTCTTGACATGCTTTCCGCCCGGGATCAGATCACGTCGCGCACGCGGGCGATTGGCCAGGCTCAGGTCCGGCGCCTGCGTGTAGCGCTCTTGCAGCTGGCCGGCCACAAAGTCACGCAGCAATTGCGGCCACGTATCTTCCGCGTAGCCTATGACAATGGCGTCCGCGTGCAGCGCCGCGTCATCCGGAACGAGCGTTACGTGTGGACCGCCCATGACAACCGTAGTGCCACGATCGCGAAAACGCCGGGCAAGTTCGTAGGAGCGCTTGGCCGTACCGGTGATCACGGTGATACCGATGAGATCGACGTCCAGGTCTTCCGGAATATCCTCGATGCCTTCATCGAACAGGGACAGTTCGTGTTCGATGTCGTCAGGAATCAGGGCAGCAAGTGTCGGGAGCGTCAACGGCGCGTAGCGCAGTGACTTCCGAAAGATGCCGCCACGGTGACGATACAGCGGTCCCTTTGGCGACAGTAGAGCTATGCTAAGCATTGCGTTGCTCCGCGGAATGGCTCTGATACATACCTGCTATTATCAGGCTATCGAGACGGTAAGGCTGATCGCAGGACCCTCAGCTTACCACGCGCAATTTGGCGTCAAGAATGAAAATTACCTTCATCCGCCCGAATATGTACGACGACCGTTCTTCGGATGCGATGGAGCCACTGTGTTTCGCGATACTCAAGTCACGGACTCCTTCGGACATCGATGTGTCGCTGATTGACGAGCGACTCGAAGACATTCCGTCCGACCTTTCTACCGACCTCATAGCAATGACGGTAGAGACCTACACTGCAAGACGTGCCTACGAGATTGCCGACGATTTTCGGACGCGAGGGATACCGGTCGTCATGGGCGGGTACCATCCGACGTTTCTTCCCGACGAGGCGTTGGAACACGCTGACGCCGTCGTCAAAGGCGATGCAGAAGGTGTCTGGGAGCGGGTTGTCGAGGACGCTCGCCAGGATTCTTTGCGGCCTGTGTACGAAAACGCCGAATTTCCCTCCCTGGACAATTGCATGCCGGATCGCAGCCTATTTGCAGGCAAGAACTATGGGCCTATGGGGTTGGTACAGTTTAGTCGTGGCTGCAGGTTCAATTGTTCCTTTTGCTCGATTCGGGCGTTCTACGGGAACAGCCTCAGGCAACGACCTGTTGAAGACGTTGTCGAGGACATCCGGCGGTCAGGGCGCCGGCACATTTTTCTCGTCGACGACAATCTGTGTGTGGATGTCGAGACGACCCGGGCTCTTTTCGAGGCGCTCGTGCCGCTGAACATCAATTGGTCTTGCCAGGTGTCGATCGATATCGCGAGGGACCCCGATCTTGTACAACTGATGCGTCGTAGCGGATGCATCAGTGCGTTGATCGGCTTTGAATCACTCGATATCGATAGCCTGAGAGAGCTCAAGAAACACTGGAATACCAAGTGGCAGTCCTATGACGATGCGATCAGGGTTTTCCGGAATGCGGGCATCATGTTGTATGGAACGTTCGTGTTTGGCTGCGACAATGACACGGTCAGCTCGTTTGACCGGTCGGTGGAGTTTGCGCTCCGCAACAAGTTCCTGCTGGCGAATTTCAACCCGCTCACGCCAACACCCGGTGCACCACTATTCGAGCAGATGAAAAATGAAGGGCGGCTCCTGCATGATCGATGGTGGCTGGACCCGGACTTCGGGTATGGCGATGCGACCTTCGAGCCACGGGGGATGTCGGCAAGTGAACTGACGGCCGGATGTTTCTCTGCGCGGAAGAAATTCAATACAGCCAATTCAATCGTGCGGCGCATGTTTGATATGCGCGCGAATTTGCGCACACCGTACAGGGCCGGCATTTACCTCGCGGCAAATTTGTTGTCACGCCGGGAGATACACCGCAAGCAAGGGCGCAGACTCGGCTCGGTGGGATACCGGTCGATGCATACGGAACCGGGCCCATGAAGGTCACCTTCCTTCGCCCGAATATCGGCAGGCTGGAGAATGGCCCGTATATCGACGAAGGGCGCATGGAACCGTTGACGCTGGGTGTTCTCGCTGCCTACACGCCGCGCGACGTTGCATGCGTGCTGTATGACGATCGCATGGAAGATATCCCGTTCGACGAGCCTACCGATCTGGCGGCGATTTCGGTGGAGATTTACAACGCTCGCCGCGCCTACGAGATCGCAGCCGAATACCGCAAACGTGGCGTACCCGTTGTCATGGGCGGCTTTCAACCGACCCTGGTACCTGACGAATGCCAGCAGCACGCTGATGCCATCGTCACAGGGGACGCCGAGATCATCTGGCCGCAAGTCGTCAACGATGTTCGCAACGGTAACCTGAAGCGCAGGTACGCAGGATCAACTGACTATCCGCAGCCGTGCGGATTTCTGCCGAGGCGGGACTTGTTCGAGGGCAAGGGATACCTGCCGATCAGTCTCATCCAGTACGGGCGCGGTTGCCGGTTTGCCTGCGACTTCTGCGCCATCTCGACGTATTTTGATCGCAAACAATGTGTGCGGCCGGTTCAGGACGTTGTCGCGGAGATCGAGGACCAGGACCGAAAGTTCGTCTTCTTTGTGGATGACAACCTCGTGTCGAATCACGAGTCGGCGAAAGAGCTGCTTCACGCCCTGATCCCATTGAAGATCCGTTGGGTTTCGCAGGGTTCCATCGACATGACCGAGGATCCTGAACTGATGGAGCTCATCGAGGCCAGCGGCTGCCAGGGATTTGTCATCGGCTTCGAGTCCGTGCAGCCGAGTAGTCTTCGCGGTATGCGCAAGGCCTGCAACCTCAGCAAGAAGTTCTCCGGGTGGGACCGATATGCGCGGCAGGTGGAAATTCTGCGTAAACATCATCTGCAGACATGGGCTGCGTTCACGCTCGGGCATGACACGGACACGGTCGAGTCAATTGCAGAGACGCTGCAGTTCGCCGAGGAGCACAAGTTCTGCTTCGCGGCTTTCAATATTCTCATGCCGTATCCGAGCACGCCCCTGTACGCACGGCTTGAAACTGAAGGGCGGTTGCTATGGGGCGGCAAGTGGTGGCTGCATCCGGAGTATCGCTTCAACCATGCGGCGTTCATACCGAAGCACATGACGCCTGGAGAGTTGACCGAAGCGGTCTTTCGATGTCGCAAGCGCTGGAACTCAGTACCGTCCATTTTGACGCGTGTCTGGGACTTTCAAACCCATATGAGTTCGCCGTACAGGCTGGGTACGTATTTTGTCTACAACAAGCTGTTTGCCAGTGAGGCCATGACGAAGCACGGTATGTATTTTGGCAAGCACGAGGACAGCATCAGGATGGCAGATCATGGCGCACGTTGAGAACTCGCACACAAAGGCGCTGCAGTATTTCTACAACGCCTACCAGTTCATAGCACCACTGGCGTTCTTTCCGATTGCCTACTGGCTTTGGTGGCGCCGCTTCGGGCGCAATCATGAGCTTGCCTTGCTCGTTATGTTCGTACCGGTCGTGTCGTATTACCTGTTCGTGGGGATCGGCATGTTTAAGTACAGGCTGTGGCGGTTCAATACATCGCCCACGATAGCCGGCATGCGTCCTCATCACGGTTTTGTGTTTTCGACCGCGGCGGCCCTGTTTTTCTATATTTGCCTGCGCATGGTGCCCGTCGATCATGTCGGTATAGGCAGCGTGGCGACATCCGCTTTTCTGGGCGCGTCCGTTTTCGGTTTCTGGAACTGGTGGTACGAGACGTATGCGGTCAAGTCAGGCTTCATATCGATCTACACGAAGAAGGTCGCGGATGGCGCAACGGCCGAGGAGGCGGTTACCGACTACGCACCGTTTTTCTTTGGTGGCATGGGCGCATGTTATGGCGGATTCGTCAAGACGGCCGAGAACCTGTTGCTGACCGGGCACGATGCATTTCTCTATTGGTCCGTCGCCGTTCTGGGCGGATTGTCCATGATCGTCGTGCCCGTCGTTCTCTACCTGGTGGCGCATCGATACAGGCACGGCGAGTCGGGATTGACGTCCTACATTGACGTTATCGAACAGCGTGAATCGCGACGCGAGGACAGCTAGTCCCTGGCCAGTTCGTCGGGATGATGGACGAGGTCGCCCGGTGCAATCAGAGGGCGCAATAGAAAGATGCAGGCGACGAGCAGGCCGACGGTCGCCATGATGAGTACCGCATTGCGGATCGTTCCATCGTAGATAACGGCCGCCAGCAACGCTCCACTTGCACCGACCAGGTTCTGAATCGTGCCAATGATTGATGATGCCACGCCAGCGATTCTAGGCAGCGGATCCAGCGCCACGACCATCGAATTCGACATCAGGATAGGGATGGTGAACATGAACAGGCACACGTTGAACCATACCCACCAGAAGGGCGCCGTATCGAGATAGGCGATCACCGCAAGTTGTGCGCTCGCCGTGAAAATCAGTCCGGCACCCAGGCCAATCAATTGCAGCTGACTGAAGCGAGTCACGAGCCAGCGATTGACCGTCGACCCAATCAGTATTGCGATCCCGGCGCACGCAAAAATCAGCCCGTATTGCTTGATCGTAAAACCGTATATTTCGACGGTCATCGCGGCCGATACGGCGATGATCGACATGAAGCCGGCCGGTGGTAAAACGATCATCAGCAAACCGAAAATGCTCTGCCGGTGTGAGAAGAACTCCCGGAAACTCGATACCAGCTGCCGTGCCGGGTGTTCATTGTTTGTGGGTACATGTGTTTCGACCAGGTTGGCGCGAATGCCAAATAGCATCAGGAAACCGCAGACTGCGATCACGATAAATGGCGCGCGCCATCCCCACTGTGCGACGAGCAGGGCGCCAAAAGTCGGCGCAACAACGGGTGCGGCGGTGAAGATCATGGTCATCAACGACATCAGCCGCGCCGCATCCTTGCCGGAAGCAATGTCGCGCACGATGGCTCGCGACAACACAATGGCTGCCGCCGCACCGATGCCTTGTACGAATCGCGCTGCGAGAAGCAACTCTATGTTGCCGGCTATCGCTGCTACGGTCGCTGCGATCGCGAAGATGGTCATGCCGACATACAGGATCGGCAGGCGCCCGAGGCGGTCACCGGACAGCCCGGCCGGAATTTGACCGCACGCCATGCCGATCATGAAGACGCCGACAATCTGCTGGCTGTGTGACAGTGTCGTCCCCAGCGCGTGGACCATTGCCGGGATGGCCGGCAGACTGAGGTCCACGGTTAGAGCTGCCACGGCGGTAAGCAGGCCGAGCGTGATGATAAAGCTCTTGCGGTGAACGGTGTTCAAGGGCGTGTAGTGTGCTTGTGCTACAACGAATTCGCCAGCAACAGTTCCTTCAGCTGTGGTGTGCCGATCCAATAGGCCAGTTCGCGCGGATGGGTGACATCCCATATCGCGATATCGGCACGTTTGCCGACTTCGAGAGTGCCGCGATCATCCAGGCCAAGTGCCCGGGCGGCGACTCGGGTCGTGCCGGCAAGACACTCTTCGGGCGTCAATTTGAACAGGCGCGTTGCCAGCATCATGGCGATGCGCAGGCTGCAAATTGGTGAGGTACCGGGGTTGCAGTCGGACGCGATGGCAATCGGGACGTGCTTCGCTCGCAGCGCATCAATCGGTGGCAACTGGGTTTCACCGAGAGTCAGGAATGCCCCGGGTAACAAGACCGCGACCGCGCCGGCCTGAGCCAAGGCCTCGACGCCCGCTGCCGAGGTGTATTCGAGATGATCGGCCGACAGGGCGCCGAATCGTGCGGCGAGTGCCGCGCCGCCGCCGTCGCCAAGCTGATCGGCATGCAGTTTGACGGGAATATTCAGCGCCGTGGCGCACTCAAACAGGCGCGCGACCTGCTCCTGGCTGAACGCAATGGACTCGCAGTAGGCGTCCACCGCATCTGCCATGCCGCCCGCGGCGACCTCGGGTAACAGGTCGTCGCAAATAAGGTCGATATAGGCGTCGGCGTTGTCTCGGTACTCGGGTGGGACGGTGTGCGCCGCGAGCAGGCTTGTGCGAACCGATACGTCGGTGGCCTCACCGAGCCGCCTCGCGACGGCGAGCATTTTGAGTTCGCTCTCAATGTTGAGGCCATAGCCGGACTTGATTTCAATCGTGCCTGCGCCCTCGGCGGCAAGCGCCTGCACGCGCGGTAGTGCCTCGGCATACAACGCATCTGCCGATGCATCCCGAGTGGCCCGAACCGTCGACATGATGCCCCCACCGGCCCGC
>JBFFOS010000031.1:0-21946 GCA_041574375.1 Woeseiaceae bacterium | reverse complement strand
CGATTTCGCACCGGCACCTGCTGATCATCGATGATGTTATTACGACAGGTGCCACGGTCCGGCAGCTGTGCCGCGCGCTGCGGGTAGCTGGCGCGGAAAGGGTTAGCGTACTCGCAGTGGCGCGAGCATGAGCGTCGGCGCTGCCACGGCCATGTGGGTCGGCAACGCGGCACCGATCAGGCCAAGCGTATTTTTCATGTCAGTGCCGGGTTGAAGGTGTAGTGCAGCACGATACCGATAAAAATCACCATGCCAATGATGTGGTTCTTGAGAAAGGCCTTGAAGCAACCGGCGGGCTGACGATCGCGTGCGAGCCACAGGTGCCAAGCCATCAGCGCGGCGGCAAGCGTAACGGAGCCGTAATACCAGAAGCCGAGTTCGGCGCGATGGCCGATGAGAATAAGGGCGATGACCATCAACAGCTGCAGCCCGGCAATGACGAACAGGTCAACTTCGCCAAACAGCACAGCCGTGGATTTGACGCCGATCTTCAGGTCGTCCTCGCGGTCAACCATCGCATAGAACGTGTCGTAAATAACCGCCCATATGAGCACCGTTCCGAACACGAGCCAGGCCAGCTCCGGTGTCTCGCCGGTTTGCGCCGCAAATGCCATAGGCGCCGCCCAACCGAAGGCCGCCCCGAGCACGAATTGCGGGATGGACACGTAGCGCTTGATGAATGGATAGGCGACCGTCAGCCCGGCGCCGATTACCGCAAGCAGCTGTGCCTGTTTGTTGAGCATCGTTGCCAGTCCGACGGCGATCAGACCGAGTGCCGCAAATAACGTCAACGCCTCGATCGGCGAGACCGCGCCCGTTGCGAGAGGCCGATTTCGTGTGCGTTCAACGTAGGGGTCTATCTTGCGATCAACGAAATCGTTGAGAACGCAGCCCGCGGATCGCATGACAAAAACGCCAAGCACGAACACAACAAACAAACCCTGGTCCGGTGTGCCCTCGCCTGCGAGCCACAACGCCCACAATGTTGGCCACAACAACAGCCAGATACCAATGGGCTTGTCGATGCGCATCAGCTTGCTGTAGTTGCGCAGCTGGCTGACGACTTCAGGAGCGAAGCTGGCAACGAGGGAGTTCTTCATGCCGGGGATTCTACACTTTGCCGTAGCGCCCGGCATCGCCAAGCCACCGACGTACGATGGCTGCGGCGCGACCGGCGGCTGAGGTGCGAAGCTCTTCAGCCGTCATTTGTACCTGCGGCATGAGGCTGGCGTCGCGCACTATATTGGCGACGCGGTAGTCGGGCAGCCCTGTCTGCCGGGTGCCGAGCAATTCACCGGGTCCGCGCAGCTCGAGATCGCGTTGTGCGACAACAAAACCGTCGTTGGTATCGCGCAGCACCGCGAGCCGCTCCTTGGCTACGCGACCCAATGGGCCCTTGTACAAGAGCACGCAGTGACTCTGCGCGGCACCGCGGCCAACCCGCCCACGCAACTGATGCAGCTGCGACAGGCCCATGCGTTCCGCGTTCTCGATAATCATCAGGCTGGCGTTGGGCACGTCGACCCCGACCTCGATGACCGTCGTTGCTACGAGTACCTGTATCAGGCCCTCCTTAAAGGCCTGCATGCCGCGTTCTTTCTCGGCCGGCCGCATGCGACCATGTACGAGACCCACTCGCAATTCCGGCAGCGCCTGGGTCAGCATCTGGTAACTGGCCTCTGCTGCCTGGTAGTCGAGTACCTCGGATTCCTCGATCAGAGGACAGACCCAGTAGGCCTGCTGCCCCGACTTGCAGGCGGCCCGCACGCGTTCGATGATTTCCCCGCGACGCGTATCAGGAACCGCAATGGTTGATACGGGTCGGCGGCCGGGTGGGAGTTCATCAATGACAGAGGTGTCGAGGTCCGCATAGGCCGCCATCGCAAGGGTGCGAGGAATCGGTGTCGCGGTCATTACCAGCTGGTGTGGATGACCGTCCCTGCCAACGCCCTTGTCGCGCAGCGCCATGCGTTGGTGTACGCCGAAGCGGTGTTGCTCGTCGATGACGACAAGCGCGAGATTGTCGAATTCCACGCCCTCCTGGAACAGCGCATGTGTGCCGATAACGAGTTGCGCCCGGCCATCTGCAATAGCCGCCAGCGACTCACGTCGCGCCGCCGCTTTTTGGCTGCCGCTCAGCCACGCGGGCTCGATGCCGAGCGGCTGAAACCAGTCTGAGAAGTTTCGCCAGTGCTGTTCAGCGAGAATCTCGGTGGGCGCCATGATGGCCGCCTGGACGCCACAGGCAATCGCTTTCAGGCAGGCGATCGCGGCAACGACGGTCTTACCCGAGCCAACGTCGCCTTGTATCAGGCGCATCATCGGATGCGGCTGTGACAGGTCGAGGAGAATCTCGTCGACGACGCGCGCCTGCGCGGCGGTAAGCTCGAACGGCAGGTCGGCGATAAATTTGTCCACCTGTTCCTGACCATGCTTCAGGGCAAAAGCGCCTTCTGTTGCCGCCAGCGCGCGCAAGTTGCGCAGGCTCAGGTAATGCGCAAGTAGCTCTTCGAACGCCAGGCGCTGCTGGCACGGATGCCTGCCCTCCTGCATCTGTGCAACGTTGGCGTCAGGCGGCGGCCTGTGAAGATAACGAATCGCATCTACAAGCGATGGCATGCCGAGTTTGTCGGTGACGGACCGCGGCAGCAGCTCGGGTGGCGGCTCTTCGAGCATCGCTCGTAGCGCCTGGTCTGTCAGGTTGCGCAGGCGACCTTGTTGAACACCCTCCGTGCCCGGATAGATAGGCGTCAACGAGTCGTTCGTTGCCGCGGCCTGTTGGTCGCGCAGGATGCGGTATTCAGGGTGGATCATTTCGAAGCCGGCCGGCCCCCGCCGTACTTCGCCAAAACACGTCACGTGCACGCCGGTCTGAAACTGTGCTTGTTGCTGGCGTGAGAAGTGAAAGAAGCGCAGCGTAAGCTGACCGCTGCCGTCGCTGAGGCGCACCAGTAAATTGCGACGGCCGCGAAAGGCTGTTTCGGCCAGCAGGACTTCACCCGTCGTGAGGCAGCGCTTGCCTGCGACGAGCGCACCAATCTTGACCAGCTGCGTGCGATCCTCGTAGCGCAGCGGCAAAAGGAACAGCAAGTCCTCTACACGAGAGAGCCCGAGTTTCTCGAGCTTTTTCGCGAGCGCAGGGCCAACGCCCTTCAGGGTAGTTAGTGCTTCAGATAGCAAGGATAGCGTCGGCTTCTACATCGACACCTTTCGGTAATGCCGATACCTGGACCGCGGCACGGGCAGGGTAAGGCTCGTCGCAGTACTCGGCCATGACTTGATTGACCGCTGTAAAGTTGTCGAGGTCGGTCAGGAATATCGTCAGTTTGACGGCATCGTTCAGGCTGCCGCCCGCCTCCTCGGCCACGGCTTTCAGGTTTTCGAAGACCTGTCGTGCGCGCGCAGTGAAGTCGCCATCCACAACGTCCATGGTTTCCGGTACGAGTGGAATCTGCCCGGAGAGAAATACGAAGTTGCCGACCTTGACGGCCTGCGAATAAGTGCCGACAGCTGCCGGCGCGAGATCGGTATGGATTGTTTGCTTGCTCATTGGAAAGTCCGGTGTGAAAAATTTCTATGCGCACTCACGGGATACGCGAATGACGTTGGGCATCTTGCGGACGTTACGCATGATTTGTGCGAGATGAACCCGGTTATGAACCTGCAGCAGGAACGTCAGGACGGATACATCTTCGTGTCGGGAAATCACTTCGACCTGTTCGATGTTCGAGCCGCTGTCCGCAATTGTCGCTGCGACTTCGGCGAGCACGCCTGCGCGATTGCGCGTTTCGCACTGAATCAGGCAGTGGAACTCCCGGTCGATCTTTCCTTCCCACGAAACCGCAATCCATTTCTCAGGCTGTTTGCGGAAATTCGACAGGTTGCCGCAAGTGTTGCGGTGAATGACGACACCCCGGCCGGCCGTGAGGTATCCCATGACGACGTCGCCGGGCAATGGGTAACAGCATTTCGCGTAGCTGACGACCATGCCCTCGGTGCCGGCGATGACGAGGCTCGCAACATGTCCCTCGTTTTCGCCGTCTTCGTTTGCGCCCAACAGGAAGCGCGCCGTCAGTGGCGCAAGGCGTTCGCCGAGGCCCAGCTGTTCGAACAGCTCGGTTGTGTTGTTAAGTCCAAACTCCTTCAGCGCTGCGGCCATGCGCACTTTGCCCACTTTGCGCAGCGATGAACCAAGGTCCTTGAGTGACTTGTCGAGCAGACGCTTGCCGAGATCTACGGACTCGGAAGCGCGCAGGTTCTTCATGTGATGGCGAATTGCTGTACGCGCCTTGGCGGACCGTACAAACGTCAGCCAGTTCGGGTTGGGCTTGGCGCCGCGCGACGTAATGATTTCGACCGTCTGGCCATTTTGCAGAGGCGTCCGCAAAGGCACGAGTCCGCGGTTTATTTTTGCGGCCACGGTCCGGTTACCGATATCGGTATGGACGGCATAGGCGAAATCGACGGTTGTTGCACCTTTTGGCAAGGGCATGATGTCGCCTTTGGGCGTAAACACGTAAATCTTGTCCGGGAACAGGTCGACCTTGACGCTCTCGAGGAACTCTTCCGATGTTCCCGACTGTTGCAGCTCGGCGAGATTCGCGAGCCACTCGCGCGCGCGGCGTTGCGGCGTGGCGTCGGATTTCTCATCCGCCTTGTATATCCAGTGCGATGCAACGCCTGATTCGGCAACGCGATCCATGTGGCGCGAGCGAATCTGCACTTCGAGCGGCAGTCCCTTGGGTCCGAACAACGTCGTATGCAGTGACTGGTAACCGTTGATGCGTGGAATGGCGATGTAGTCTTTGAAGCGCCCCGGCATCGGTTTGTATAGCTGATGTACGAGGCCAAGGGTCTGGTAGCAGGTCGAGACATCGTCGACGATGATGCGGAAGCCGTATACATCCACCACGTCAGAAAGAACACGCTTTTTCTCGGCCATCTTCTTGTAAATGCTGTAGAGATGTTTCTCGCGGCCGATGACTTCGCCGGAGATACCGTCTTCTGCCATCGCTTTTTCGAACTGCTCGGTAATGCGTTTGACGATCTGGCGCTGGGTGCCCTTGCTTTTCTTCAGTGCGTTATCGAGCACCCGGTAGCGGAACGGATGCAGATGTTTGAAGCCAAGGTCTTCGAGCTGCACCTTGAGCCGGTTAATACCAAGGCGATTGGCGATTGGCGCATAGATGTCCAGGGTCTCCCGAGCGATGCGCTTTGTCTTGGCAGCAGGCATCGAACCGAGTGTTTGCATGTTGTGCAGGCGATCAGAGAGCTTGACGAGAATCACGCGTATGTCTTCGATCATCGCGAGCATCATCTTGCGGAAGCTCTCGGCCTGGGCTTCGGCGCGACTGCGGAACTGGATCTGGTCGAGTTTGCTGACACCGTCGACAATCAGTGCGACGTCTTCACCGAATTTTTCCCGGATTTCATCGAGTGAAGCCGCGGTGTCCTCGACGACGTCGTGCAGGATCGCCGCGCAGATGGCTTCCGAGTCGAGGTGCATTTCGGCAAGTTCCTGCGCGACGGCAACCGGGTGCGTGATGTACGGTTCGCCCGACCTGCGGGCCTGGCCATCATGGGCAGTGGCACCGAACTCGTAGGCCTCCAGGACGCGAGCCACCTGGTCGGCGGGCAAATAGGATTCGAGCGTGTCGACCAGTCGCCGCACACCCTTGTCCCTGCGCGAAGCGCCGGGAAGTTTGGAGAGGATGGTGGCCGCGTAATCCATGGCCCCATCTTAACGGCGCAGCGCGGCGCGGGGAACATGCCGCGGCAAAGCCGCGGCGTGGAAAGCGGGACTCAGTCGCCTATCGAGATGCCGCGGACCGGCAGTATCTCGTCAGTCGCTTCCGGTTGCATGAGGTCATCAGCCATGGGCTGCTCGATTTCTTCGAGGATCGATGGGGTCACGAGGCCGTCGGCAATCTCTCGAAGGGCTAGCACGGTGGGCTTGTCGTTCTCGAGTTCGACCATTGGGTCGGCGCCATGGGCGATGCGGCGTGCGCGCTTGGCGGCGACAAGCACCATCTCAAAAATGTTTTCGATATTCGCGACGCAGTCTTCGACTGTAATACGGGCCATGGGCGGGTGTCCTCAAAACGTCTGTATGGATCAGGCTGCGGAGTGTAGGCGAGCGGCCGCGACCGCCGTCACCCCATATAACGAAAAATTATAAAGGTTCAGCCGATAATCCGCTCAACGGCGCGGCGTAGAGCGATATTTGACGTAGCGGAGGCTTCACCTTCACCGTCGAGGACATCCTCGAGATCCGCGATCGCCCGATTGAGATCGTCATTGATGATGACGTGGTCGAATTCGGTCCAGTGCGACATGTCCGAGAGCGCGTCACTCAATCGCCGCTCGATAACCTCGGCGCTGTCGGTGCGCCGGTCCCGGAGGCGCCGTTCGAGCTCCTCAACCGACGGCGGGAGAATGAATATCGTGACGCATTCGGGCATTGACTGGCGCACCTGCTGGGCGCCCTGCCAGTCGATTTCGAGTATGACATTGCGATTGTCAGCCAGGTGCTTCTCAACCTGGCTGCGACTGGTCGCGTAATAGTTGTCGAATACCTTCGCGTACTCGAGCATTTCGCCCTGGTCGCGCAGCCGCATGAACTCGTCCTCGGTGACGAACAGGTAGTCGACGCCATCTGCTTCGTTCCTGCGCGGCTTGCGCGTCGTGTAGGAGATCGAAAATCGCAGTTCCGGGCGTTTCGTGACGACGGCATGAACGAGCGTTGTCTTGCCAGCACCGGAGGGCGCAGCAAACACGAACAGTTTTGCTTTTCTGTCCTGCACCTTGTTACTCGATGTTTTGAATCTGTTCGCGCATCTGTTCGATCAGGACCTTCAAGTCGACAGCGGCTTTGGTGGTTTCGGTGTCGGCCGATTTCGATCCCAGCGTATTCGCCTCGCGATTCAACTCCTGCATCAGAAAATCCAACCGTCGTCCAACGGGCTTCTTCGACCCGAGAGCGTCACGTATCTCGACAAGGTGGCTCTCCAGTCGATCAAGTTCTTCGTCGACGTCGATCTTGGTGGCGAGAAGTGCGAGCTCGACTTCGAGGCGCGCGGGGTCGGCTTCGACGTCGAAACCGGCCAGGCGCTCTTGCTGCTTGGCGCGGGCGGCGGCAAGTACCTCCGGCATGCGCGTGCGCACAGATTTCGCAATAGTCTCGATTTCGGCACAGCGAGACTCGAGCATCTCGGCAATTCGGCCGCCTTCGCTGGAGCGCATCTCGCCAATGGCGGCCAGCGCTTTGTCGAGCAACGAGCTTGCCTCGTCAACCAGTGGTTCGACATCGATCTCGGCCTGTTGGATGACCCCGGGCCACCGCAGGATTTCGATCGGGTTGACGGCCGCGACATTCGGCAACTTGGCCGTCAGGTCGGAAATGCGACGACCGATCAGTTCGACCAGATCGGTGTCGATCTGCATTTCATTGTTCTGGTCAAACGCCCGCCGGAAATAGAGGGCGCATTCGACTTTGCCGCGCCCGAGCGACGAGCTTGCCTGCTGGCGAAACGCCTGTTCATTTGGCCGCAGATCGTCGGGTAGCTTGAACTGCACATCGAGGTAGCGATGATTGACCGCGCGAATTTCCCAGGTCAGCGTACCGATCGTGGTTTCCGCCGACTCTCGCGCGAAGCCTGTCATACTGTGTAACATCTGCACCATCCATGCAGGCCTGCAATAGTGCAGTCTGCGTCACGTTTTTGTGAGGACCGACATTCTAAGCTGTGGCCGCCGTTGATAGCCACAAGCACCATCTGCGTCTATGCAAATCGAATACGCCAAAGTCTCAGCCCTCGGTGATCGCCAGGACAACCAGGATCGCGCTGCCGTCGTCGTATCTGACGAAGCGGCGCTCATGCTGGTGTTCGACGGAATGGGTGGTCATTCGGACGGCGCAAAAGCCGCCGAAACGGGCCTCAGGGTCGTGCAGGAACTCTTCATGGGGGCCCCGCAGCCGATATTCGACCCGCAGGGCTTTCTCTACATGGCGTTGTCGAAAGCGCATGACGAGGTCGTTCGGCTTGGCGCTGACGTTGCCGTCGATTTTCGGCCGCGAGCTACATGCGCAGTCTGTCTCGTCCAGGAAGGGGGCACGTACTGGGCTCACATTGGTGACAGCCGGATCTACCAGGTACGAGACGGCGCGGTACTGTCCCGTTCACGAGACCACAGCCATGTCGAAGTCCTGATCCAGGAGGGTGCGATAAGCGAAGAGGAGGCGGTGGATCACCCGATGCGCAATTTCGTCGAGTGCTGCATTGGCGGCGACGCCCCGGTTCCGGACATGAGTATCACCAACCGGAAGAGCCTCGAATCCGGTGACGTGCTGCTTGCCTGTTCCGATGGCCTGTGGTCCGGGCTCACTGATGAGGACATGGCGGAAATCGGCGCACCCGGCGACGACAACCTGGTCGAAAACCTGAAATCGCTCAGCATGAAAGCATTGAACGTCAACTCTCCCTACAGCGACAATACAACCGGTACCGCAATCAGATGGATCGGCATCTAGCCGTCCGCACATAATCCAGCCCTTTCTTTGGAGAGTCAGCATGCGCCCAAGTGGCCGCGAAGCATCACAGATGCGCGAATTGCGCTTCGTTCCCGACTACACCATGCACGCTGAAGGCAGCGTGCTCGCCGAGTTCGGCAACACGCGCGTGCTGTGCACGGCCAGCATCGAAGAGCGCGTTCCGCCGTGGATGCGCAATTCGGGCCGCGGCTGGGTTACCGGTGAATACGGTATGCTGCCGCGCGCCACACACACGCGTTCGGGTCGTGAGGCATCACGTGGCAAGCAGGGCGGGCGCACGCTCGAGATACAGCGTTTGATTGGCCGCTCGCTGCGCGCCGTGACAGACCTTGATGCGCTTGGCGAACGGTCCATTACGCTCGATTGCGATGTGATCCAGGCCGATGGCGGGACGCGGACGGCAGCGATCAGCGGCGCTTACGTTGCACTCGCAATTGCGATGCAACGCCTGCACGCGGACGGCAAACTAAAGAAAAACCCGCTGCACGGACACGTTGCGGCGATCTCGGTTGGCATCTATCAGGGGACACCGGTTCTCGACCTCGATTACGACGAGGACTCGCAGGCCGAAACAGACATGAACGTCGTCATGAATGACGCCGGGCACTTCATTGAAGTACAGGGCACGGCCGAAGGCCATGCTTTCACCGACGATGAATTTGCCGCGATGATCGGGCTGGCGCGGGCTGGCATCAAGGACATCATCGTGGCGCAAGACGAGGCGATCAACGCCGCAACCAAGTGAGCAACCTGCCGAAGAAAGTCGTTATGGCAACGGGCAATCCGGGAAAGATCCGCGAGATCGCACGCTTGCTCGATGGACTCGGTGTCGAGATCGTGGCGCAATCCGAGTTCGGGGTCGCCGATGCCGACGAGACGGGTACGACGTTCGCCGAGAATTCGCTGATCAAGGCGCGGCATGCGGCTGCCGCGACGGGACTGCCGGCAATTGCAGACGATTCGGGTCTCGCCGTCGATGCGCTGGGCGGCGCCCCGGGTGTTTACTCTGCACGTTATGCAGGCCCGGAGTGCGACGATGAGGCGAACAACGACCGTTTACTCGAAGCGCTCGAGGGCGTGGAAGATCGTGCGGCCGCTTTTCATTGTGTTGCTGCCTTTGTCGAGCCAGCTGGAGAGGCGCTGGTCGCGGAAGGCGTATGGCGCGGATCAATTCTGCATGCACGACAGGGTGACGGTGGTTTCGGCTATGACCCCCTGTTCTTCGTGCCCGACTGCGGCTGTAGTTCGGCCGAACTGTCATCGGAGCAGAAAAACCTGCGCAGCCACCGTGGCCAGGCCCTCAGGAAGCTGGTCGAACTGATCAAACAGAAGTACGCGTGAACCGCCTGCCGTTGTCTCTGTATGTGCACATGCCGTGGTGTGTGCGCAAATGCCCGTACTGCGATTTCAACTCCCACTCGGCCGCGGCAGGCGCGCCAACAACGCGTTACATCGATGCTTTGCTCGCAGACCTGGATCGCGAGGCCGTGATTGCCGGCAACAGGCCGGTCGAGAGTATTTTCCTCGGGGGTGGCACACCGAGCTTGTTTGCGCCGGCTGAAATTGCCCGCCTGCTGGATGCCGTAAGGCATCGTTTCGTGCTGTCGGCTGAGGTCGAAATCACGATGGAGGCCAACCCGGGTACAGTCGAGTGCGGCGCGCCGGCCGGGTATCGCGAGGCAGGCGTCAATCGGCTGTCGATAGGTGCGCAGAGTTTTGATGATGAGGCCCTGCAAAAGCTGGGGCGGATTCATAGCGGCGACGATATTCGCCGCGCTGTGACGGATGCGCGCTCAGCCGGATTCGACAACCTGAACATCGATCTCATGCACGGTCTGCCCGGCCAAACCGTCGAAAAAGCGTGCGCCGACCTGCTGTCGGCTGCGGAACTCAACCCAACGCACCTGTCGTGGTATCAGCTCACGCTGGAACCCAATACGGTGTTCCATGCCCGGCCGCCCGACGATCTGCCTGACGAGGAAATGGCCTGGGCGATCCAGGATGCCGGTGCCGAATTACTGGAATCGTTGGGTTTCGAGCAGTACGAGGTGTCCGCCTGGGCCAGGAACGGGCTGCGCTGCCGGCACAATGTCAATTACTGGCTGTTTGGGGATTACCTGGCTGTTGGCGCCGGCGCACATGGAAAGATCAGCGATGCCGGTGGCGTTACGCGCTATCGAAAACCTGCCAATCCGCTGCAATACATGCTGGCCATGGAGCACGGCGACGAGACCGGGCCCGGCCAGCGGCTGTCGCAAGACGACCTGGTATTCGAGTTCATGCTCAATGCGCTGCGTCTGACGACCGGCTTCCGGGAGGCTGACTTCGTTGCTCGTACCGGCTTGCCCAATGCGCGTCTCTTGGCGGCGATGACGGGGCCGTTGGAAAAAGGCCTGATTGCGCGCGACGAGAACGCGACCTGGTGCCCCACGGAACTCGGGCGCCGTTTTTTGAACGATCTTCAGGCCGAATTTCTGCGCGACTCCGGCGCCGGCGACTGCTAAAATGCGGCCTCCCCGGCGGCGTCTGGTCTTGTTTAATTATGCACAAGGGGCCGGCTGCCCCTTTATTTTTAGTGTAAGAACGCCCTCATCTCATTTTGAGTGTTGCGAAACGACTGTAAGTTATTGTTTTTATTAAATTATTAAAAGTGGACACAAATTAGTCATATTGACAGCCCTGCTTGAAAATCCGCACCTTACGGCACTCGTTCAATTTTCATCCACAGTCTTATCCACAGGTTCTGTGGATAAGATTCGGGGGCTTGCGGAGACCGCGTCTTCGCTATATCATGCGCGACCTTTTTCGCAGAGTAGCGTGCTCTGGAGAGCAATCATGAAAGCCGACATTCATCCCAATTACGAACCCATCAAGGTCATCTGTAGTTGTGGCAACGAATTTGAAACGCGCTCGACGCTCGGCGAGGAACTCCACATCGAAGTGTGCTCCTCGTGCCACCCGTTTTATACCGGCAAGCAGAAGATCGTCGATACTGGCGGTCGCGTGGACAAGTTCCGCCGCAAATACGGTATGAGCTAGAGTTCGACCAGCGCCGGGCACCCCGCCGGCGCGCCTTTTCGACAACCATATTGCGTATAACCACGACTTCACGTCGTGGATTGCTCTGCTATGCTCGTCCAGTTCTTAGAGATGTAGATAGAGGAAAGTCATGAGCCAGGACGCATATCGGCTGATAAGCCCCAGTGGAATCGAGTCCGAGCTGCCGGTTCGCAGCGGTACGACCGGTCCCGACCTTATCGATATAGCAAGTCTGTACAGGGAGCACGGCGTATTCACTTACGATCCGGGCTTCGTTGCAACGGGCAGCTGTGAGTCGGACATTACCTTCATCGATGGTGAGAAGGGTGTTCTCATGTACCGGGGTTATCCGGTCGAGCAGCTTGCGAAACACTCCAGCTTCATGGAGGTCTGCTGGCTGCTGCTTTACGGTGAGTTGCCAACGGCGGATGAGCTTTCCGGCTTCGAAGAATTGATTCGCCGGCACACCATGCTCAACGAAGGCATGCTGAATTTCTTCAAGGGCTTCCGCTACGACGCACACCCGATGGCGCAACTCTCAGCCGTCGTCGGCTCGATGTCGGCCTATTATCACAGCGAGATGGATTCCTCTAATCCGGACCATCGCGACATTTTCGCCCATCGCATTATTGCGAAACTTCCGACGATCGCAGCTGCGGCTTACAAGCTGAACACGGGTCAGCCGTTCATGTATCCGCGCAACGATCTCAACTACTGCGACAACCTCCTGCAAATGTTGTTTGCCGTGCCGGCTGAGCCCTACGAGATCAACGCGGTTGCATCCGAGGCACTCGACCTGCTGTTCATTCTGCATGCAGACCACGAGCAGAACTGTTCGACGTCAACGGTTCGCATGGCAGGCAGCTCCGGCGCCAACCCCTACTCGGCGATTGCTGCGGGAATCGCGGCGCTGTGGGGTCCGGCGCACGGCGGCGCGAACGAAGCCGTGCTCGCGATGCTCAGGGAAGTCGGTGATGTCAGCCAGATCCCCAAGTATGTCGAGAAAGCCAAGGACAAGAACGACCCGTTCCGCCTCATGGGCTTCGGCCACCGTGTCTACAAGAACTTCGATCCACGGGCTACGATTATTCGGGAGATGTGCTACAAGGTGCTGGACTCGCTCGACCCTGATGACAAACCGCTGTTCGAGCTGGCGCTGGAACTCGAGCAGGTCGCATTGAAAGACGACTACTTCATCGAGAAGAACCTGTATCCGAATGTCGATTACTACTCCGGCATTATTTACAGGGCGCTAGGCATTCCGAGGTCAATGTTCACGGTCATGTTCGCACTGGGCCGATCGGTAGGCTGGGTGGCGCACTGGCGCGAGATGATTTCCGATCCAAAGGGTAAGATCGCTCGCCCGAGGCAGCTGTACGTAGGTGCGGCAGCGCGGGACTACATACCGGTCGAGGACCGGTAATTAGAACCGGTAATTAGAAAAGGGGACGCTCTCATTAGAGTGTCCCCATTCCTTGTCAGATGTGACTCAGGAGCACCTGCACAGCTTCAGAGTCGACGCGCCGCATTGGCTTACCGTCGATCGGACTTATCGGCGCCTGTCGAATACCATCGACCGGGAATACCGTTGCCTGGATCCTTTCGTTGCGGTGGCTGAATTCGAAACCCGGATACATCTCGACCTGGCCGCGGCGGCTTTTGAGGCGTCGCTCGTAGGGCCGAAACGCAATCCCCATGTCGCCAATCTCCATCGCGACCATTTCCGGGCTGTCTGTGAACAGGTGCAAGTTGACCGCAGAGTTCTCATCGGCTGTCCCTGCCAGTACCGGGCCGACCAGTCGTGGCGAAAATTCGGCGAGTAACTCCATCGCCGACAGCGCGGCCGTGCGCATCAATCTCAACAAGTCAGTGTGGGACTCACCGCCAAAAAGCAGCAGGTATTCAGCAACGGCGCTTTCAACCTCGGCGTTGCCAGGCAGGAAGCCCCGGGTACCGACGCCAAGACGCTCCGCGGCTTTTTGCTTGGCGATGCGATAGTCGCGAATTCCGTGATCGACAATAATGCGCGCAGCTTCCTGCGCCAGGACCTGGCGTGCCCGCTCTGACTCGCTATTACGTCTTCTGGGCATGGCTCAGAATATTGACTCGCTGTCGTCTTCCGACTCTTCTTCAGAGTCCGGGTCGAGCCCCGACGCATCGTTGAAGATATCCGGAACCTCATCGACGATATCGCACTCGGGTACGTGGCCCTCTCGAAACACCTCGAAAACGACATTGCCTTGCCCTGCGCGGGCCGGGCAGCCGGTTTCCCTGTCTATAAGTACCGAAATAATGCCCTCTGGCATCGGCATCTGATGGTTGGGTACGCCCTTTAGCGCAATGCGGGTGAACTCAACCCAGATAGGCAGTGCGGTGCGCGACCCCTCCTCGCCCGGGCCGAGTGGCTGATCGTCGTCATAGCCGACCCAGACAATAGTTGCGATATCACCATTGAACCCGCCGAACCAGGCATCACGGCGGTCGTTGGACGTGCCGGTCTTGCCGGAAAGATCCTGTCGGCCGAGCGCCATCGCCCGGCGGCCCGTGCCCCGTTTCACGACATCGCGCATCATGTCCTGAACGAGGAAAGCGTTTTGTGGCGAAATGACCTGTGGCGCCACATTGACATTCGCATACAGCTCGGGGTCCACGGTGGCATCAGGCCGATACACGGTAACGATGTCCGCCATTTCATCGAGCGTCATCTCTTCCCGCTCCTCACCCTCCACTTCGGGATCCAACGGAAACTCGAACTCCGGCTCGGCGGGTACGCATTCGTCGCACACAATGGCGGGCTCGGCGCGATACAGCGTTTCTCCCTCCGGACCGTAAATCGCATCGATGACATAGGGCTTCACCGCATGCCCGCCATTCGCGATGGTTGCGTAGCCCTGGGCCATGTCGAGCGGAGACGCAGCACCACCGCCGAGCGCCAGCGAGCCGTTATGGGGAAGGGCGGCGCCCCCGAAACCGAACTTCGAGATGTGCCGCACTGCGTTGCCCACGCCCGTTTCGAACAACAGCAGACGCACCGACACGAGATTCATTGAGCGCACAAGCGCTTCGCGCATGCGCGTCGGGCCATAAAAACGACCGCTGTAATTGATCGGCCGCCAAACAGCCTCGAGTTCTGATGAGCTGATGACGACAGGTGCATCGAGTACTACGGTCGCAGGCGTATTACCGTATTCGAGCGCCGCGGAATAAATGAACGGCTTGAATGACGAGCCCGGCTGCCGAAACGCTTGCCGCGCACGATTGAATTTACTCGTCGTGAAGTCAAAGCCGCCGGTCAGCGCGGTGACGGCGCCGTCAAAGGGGTCGATAGAAACGACCGCACCCTGCGCCCGCGGCACCTGCGCCAGTGCCCAGGTACCTTTCGTGGTAGGCATGACGTAGATCAGGTCGCCGACACTGAGGACGTCGCCTGCCGTTTCGGGTTCGGGCCCCCGGGTTTCCCGGTCGATGAACGGCCTCGCCCACTTGATGCCGCTCCATGGAACCGTCGCGGTGATGCCCCCGCGGAACAGGATCGATGCTGTATTGTTGTCGTTAACCGCTGTTACCAGCGCCACCGAAAGGCCGCCGGGCGCGTATTGCTCGAGCAATTCGCGAATCTCGATCGGCCACTCCGTAAATTCTGCGGCAAGCACCTCGTCCGTCAGCTCGATATTCTGGATCGGGCCGTAATAACCACGCCGTCGGGTAAATTCGAGCAGACCATTGCGCAGCGAATAGTTGGCGGCTTTTTGCAGGCGGGAATCGAGCGACGTGACGACCTGGAAACCATCCGTATACGTAGCTTCGCCATACCGCTTGAGCATTTCGCTGCGGACCATTTCCGCAACGAAGGGCGCGTTGAGCTCGACGGCCGCACCGTAAAGTCGCGACTCCATCGGCCAGGCCATCGCTGCTTCAAACGTAGGCTCGTCGATGTAGCCGAGCTCCTCCATGCGCGCGAGCACATAGCCACGCCGCATTTCGGCATTGGCTGCACTGTAGACCGGGTTGTAACGTGAGGGCGCGGGTAACACGCCCGCCAGCGTTGCCGCTTCGGCTTCATTGATGTTGGCAAGACCCTTGTTGAAATAAACCTGCGCGGCCGCGGCAACGCCATAGGCGCGCTGACCGAAGAACATCTTGTTCAGGAACAGCGCCATGATCTGTTCCTTCGTGAATTCCTGCTCGATCTTGTAAGCAAGAAACGCCTCACGAATTTTGCGCGTGAACTTCTGCTCGCGCGTCAGGAAGTAATCGCGCGCAAGCTGCTGGGTGAGCGTGCTGCCGCCACCACCCTCGAAGTTGCCCGTCGTGGCAAAACGCACAAAGGCGCGCAAAATTCCGCGGTAGTCGATGCCCGGGTGTACGAAAAAGCGCTGATCTTCTGCAGCGACAAACGCATTCACGATATGAGGCGGCAACTCATCGTAGGTAACCAGGATGCGACGCCGCTCGCCGATCTCGGAAATGAGATAGCCATCGCGGCTGAAGATACGCAACGGGATCTGCAACGGTATGTCGCGAATCGTTTCAGCGGCAGGCAGGCCGGGTTGCACAAAGTAATAGGCGCCAATGACACCCGCGGTCACGCCAATGCCGCCTATGGTACCCATACCCAGCAGCACGATCGCGGCGCGAATCAGCTTATGTCGCCTAATGTGACGTGGTTTGGATCTTTTTTTCGTTGAATTAAGCATAGTTACAGGCGTTTTCGGCTGAACACCCCGGTTTCTCAAGGCAGATACAAGTCTTATCAAAGAGTAACGTGATGTTCGTCCGATGACGAAAATGTGGCTTTATTGGGGCAAAGGCTCAGCGAAGCAGCATCAGATAGCGATGATAGTCATTACTGGCTGAGCGCTGCAATAACGAGTCGTATGCCGGGGATTCGACTGGATCACGGAATATCTGCCAAAGGGCTCTTAACATAGGGATTGTTGGATCGTGAACACAGTCACGTTTTATTTAACATTTTATTGATATATAGTTAAATCGCTTTGCTAAGGTCTGATCCACGTTTGACGCGCAACTTACCGACTTAGAAGGAAAAATACGTGCTTTTTGGCAAAAAATCACAGCCATTGCTGGGCCTCGATATCACGACCTCGTCGGTCAAGCTGATAGAGCTATCCCAAAGCGGGAAGCGCTATCGGGTCGAGTCTTATTCAGCAGAGCCTACTCCCCCCAGCTCGGTGAGCGAAAAGGCCATCGTTGACGCGAAAGCTGTCGGCGAGGCGATTCGTCGCGCCGTCAAGCGCGCGGGAGCCAAGGCAACCGACGTGGCCGTCGCCATTAGCGGTGACGCAGCCATTACTAAAGTCATCCAGATGCCGTCGAGCCTCTCTGAAAGAGACCTTGAAGGCCAGGTCGAGATCCAGGCGGACCAGTACATCCCGTTTCCGATGGAAGAGGTAAGTTTCGACTACGAAGTCATCGGCCCGAACGAGAAGGATCCCGAGTTGATGGACGTGTTGCTGGTCGCGACGCGAACCGAGAACGTCGAGCAGCGCCAGGCTGCGGTCAACGCCGCGGGTCTTACAACGCAGATTGTCGACGTCGAAGCGTTCGCGCTAGAGAATGCCTGCCGCTTGTTGAGTCACCAGATTCCTGATGGTGGTATCGGACAGTCGGTTGCGGTCGTCGACATCGGCGCCTCCAGTACGACGTTCAGCGTATTGCAGGATCTCAGGGTTGTTTACACGCGTGACTTCAACTTCGGCGGCCAGCAGCTGACCGAAGAGATCATGCGGACCTACGGTTTGTCGATGGAAGATGCCGGCCGTGCCAAGAAGCAGGGCGGTCTGCCATCCAACTATCAACCGGAAGTTCTCGAACCGTTTATCGACGACATGACGCAACAGGTCAGCCGGTCTCTGCAGTTCTACCTCGCTTCCGGCGGTGGCCGTGAGCAACCGGACATGATCCTGGTCTGTGGTGGCTGCGCCAACATACCGGGTATCGCCGACGTCATCTCGAGCCGTGTTGGCATCCCGACGGAAGTCGGCGACCCGCTCGGCCAGATGAAAATTTCATCCAAGGCAAAATCACAGGGCGTGCATAAAGATGCAACAGCACTTCTTACTGCCTGCGGCCTTGCACTGAGGAGCTTCGACTAATATGCCAAATATTAATCTACTCCCCTGGCGCGAGGCGGAACGCAAACAGCGGCAACGAGATTTCGGCGTTGCCATGGCCGGCGCCATTGTTGCGGCAATCGCGGTCGTCATGGTGACGATGTTTGCTTACTCGCAAATGATCTCGAATCAGAACGCTCGCAATGAGCGCCTGACGGCTGAAATTGTCGAGCTTGAAAAGAGCATTGCGGAAATTGATGGTCTCGAGCTGCAGAAGGAGCGCCTCTTGGCGCGCATGGAAATCATTGAGCAGCTGCAGAAGAGCCGTCCGGAGATTGTGCATCTTTTCGACGAGATTGTCCGCCAGCTGCCCGAGGGCGTTTACCTGACAGGGTTGAAGCAGACCGGTGCGAGGGTCGAGATTCGCGGCGTCGCGCAGTCAAGTACACGTGTCTCTGCGCTGATGCGGCAGATGGATGCGTCGGATTGGCTGGCTGATCCCGAGGTCGAGCGAGTCGAAACAAAACAGTCCGGCGCTTCTCGCCAGTCAGAGTTTGTGGTGTACCTGAAGCAAATACACAAGGATTCTGAAATGGAGGACATGGAATGAACCTCGTTGAAGAACTCCAAAGCCTGGACGCGAATGACGTCGGTCGTTGGCCGCTGCCGTTTCGTATCGGGGTGATCGTGATTGTCTTTATCCTGGTCGCAGGACTCGGCATCTATTTCACTATCGTCAAGGACAAAGCGCCGCTGTTGGAGCGTGCTCAAAATGAGGAGCAGGAGTTGCGCCTCGCGTTTGAAAACAAACAGCGCAAGGCCGCCAACTACGATGCATACAAAGCGCAGCTGACACAGATCGAGCAGTCGTTTGGCACCATGCTTCGCCAGCTACCGGGTGAGACTGAGATCCCGAGCCTGATAGTCGATATTTCGCAGACCGGCCTGGCGGCCGGCCTGCAGGAAAAGCTGTTTGTTCCGCTGGCGGAAATCCCCAAGGACTTCTACGCCGAAAAGCCGATCAAGATTCGCCTGACTGGCGGATATCACGAGATTGGTAACTTTGTTAGCGGCATTGCTGCGCTGCCCCGAATCGTGACGTTGCATGACATCAATATCACGCCGGAAAGCAGGAGCAGCTTCGACAACCTGAGCATGGAAGTCACCGCTCAAACTTACCGCTATCTTGATGAGGAGGCACAGTGATCATGAACGCTTCCCCAATCAAACAAATCATGAAAAATAGCCTGATCCTGATCCTGGCAACGTTTGGCCTCGCAGCTTGCGGCGGCGACATGGATGACCTCGATCAGTACATCAACGAAATCAAGGCGCGTCCGGGTGGCCGTATCGATCCGCTGCCGGAGATCACGCCGTACGAAGTCTTCACGTACGTCGCCGATGCGCAAGGTCTGCGTTCGCCATTTGTTCCGGATACGCCACAGGCCAGTGGTGGAGCTGCCGGCGGTGCCCGCCCCGACCCTGATCGGAGTCGCGAGTACCTCGAGAGCTTCCCGTTGGATACGCTTGGCATGGTTGGAACCTTGTATATCGGCGAGACCATGTACGGACTCGTGCAAACGGCGGACGGCCTGATTCACCGCGTCGTTCCCGGCAATTACATGGGTCAGAACGACGGACGAATCACGGATATTTCGGAATCAGAAATCACACTGGTGGAAATTATTTCTGACGGTATTGGCGGTTACATCGAAAGAGACGCCGCTGTTGGTCTATCAGACTAACGCCTGAATGGAACTGGGAGTAATGGGAATGATGCTCAAAACTAAACCGACGGTCGGCCATCGAATCAGGATGCTGGCTGCATTGGCACAGGCGGCTATGCTGCTTTTCTGGGGCGCTGCAGCGAGCGCACAGGACGGCAACAGGCTGCAAGACATTCAGGTGCAGAGTTTGCCCGGCCAGCGCGTCGAGCTGAAGCTGATCATGAGCGACACGGCTCCTGAGCCGCTGGACTTCACGATCGAAAATCCTGCACGTATCGCGCTTGACCTGCCGGATACGGCCCTGGGGCTGGCGTCGCGTCGTCGTGACGTTAACCTCGGACCGCTCGACACGGTACTGACGGCCGAGGCAAATGGCCGTACACGCGTGGTGCTGAATCTCACCACCATGGTCCAGTACGAAACCCGCCGCAGCGGGAATACGGTAATCGTCACCCTGGGTGACGGGGATGAATACAGCGCAGGTACCACCCAGTTCACCAGTGCGCCGGCATCTGATACCCGTTCCTACGCTGCTCCGGGCAGCCGAGCCATTTCCGCCGTTGACTTTCGCCGTACACGTGAGGGCGGTGGTCGGGTCGTTGTCAACCTCACGGACCCATCCACACCTGTAGATATTCGCCAGGAAGGCGGTCGTGTAGTCGCGGTATTCAAGGACACGAGCCTGCCGGCCGAGTTGATGCGTCGTCTCGACGTCAACGACTTTGCCACACCGGTAACGACCGTTGACGCGCTGCGCACCAATCTTGATACGCGCATTGTTATCTCCGCAGAGGGCAAGTACGAGCAGCTTGCATACCAGTCGGACAACGAGTTTACGATCGAGATCAATCCGGCACCGGAACAAGCTGACGCAGAATCCAGCCTGTTTTCGGAAACCAAGGAATACGAAGGCCAGCGCCTGACGCTGAACTTCCAGGACATAGAAACACGCGCCGTGTTGCAGCTGCTGGCTGAAACATCCGGCAAGAACATCGTCGTATCCGACACGGTTCAGGGCAACGTAACCTTGCGTCTGCGCAACGTTCCGTGGGACCAGGCACTCGACATCGTCATGACGACGAAGGGCCTGGACATGCGGCAGAACGGCAATGTCATCATGGTCGCTCCCGCTGAAGAGATCGCCGCGCGTGAAACGGCTGATCTGGAAGCACAGCTCGCGATTGCCGAACTGGAACCGATGTACTCGGAGTTCCTGCAGGTCAACTACGCGAAGGCGGCCGACCTGGCGAGCCTGATTCAAGGTGCGGCCGGAGGCTCAATGCTCTCGGCACGCGGCACTATTGCCGTCGACGACCGCACAAACACGCTGTTGGTTCAGGACACGGCCGAACGTCTGCAGGACATTCGCCGCATGGTTCGGACGCTCGATATCCCGATCAAGCAGGTCCTGATCGAGTCACGCATTGTCGTCGTCAACGATGATTTCAGCCGCGAGTTCGGCATGCGCCTCGGTGTGACTGCATTCAACGAGAATAGCTCGGATGGCGTGACAGCTATTTCGGGATCGGGTGCCGGCACAGATACGATGATTAATTCGGCGCTGGGTAACCTCGCAGATCCCGGCAACGGCACTATTTACCCGATCGAGGTTCCGCTGCTCACGGATCGCTACAACGTAAACGTGCCGATTGGATCACCGGCGGGTCGCTTTGCGCTGGCTGTTCTCGAGACGGACTATCTGGTCGACCTCGAACTGACGGCGCTCGAAGCTGAGGGTCGTGGCGAGATCGTTTCGACGCCGCGTGTCATCACGGCCAACCAGAAGGAAGCCTCGATCAAGCAGGGTGTCGAGATTCCGTACCAGCAGTCTGCTTCTTCAGGCGCAACCACGGTTCAGTTCAAGGAAGCCGTGCTCGAGCTGACGGTCACGCCGCAGATCACGCCCGATAACAACATCATCATGGATCTCATGGTTAGCAAGGACAATGTCGGCGAGATCATTTCGACCGGCGGCCTTGGTGGCACGGTTCCAAGTATCGATACGCGCTCCGTTCAGACCCAGGTGCTTGTTGCCGATGGCCAGACGGTAGTTCTTGGTGGCATCTACGAGACGGAACGTCGCGAAACGATCAGCAAAGTACCGTTCCTTGGTGACATTCCGTTTGCCGGCGTGTTGTTCCGCAGCAAGCAACGGACCGACAACAAGGCCGAATTGCTGATCTTTGTAACGCCGCGCATTCTTGAGGAAGGCTCCAGCATCTACTAGGCTCGGCACTCTCGAATGATCAAGAAAGCCAACCTTCGGGTTGGCTTTCTGTTTAAGGGCCCCATAATCGCGCTATGAAATATTCCGGAAATGTCTTTCTTGTTGGCCCTATGGGGGCGGGTAAGTCCGCCGTGGGCCGGCATCTCGCGCGGACTCTGCACCTGGCGTTCGTCGACAGTGACGATGAGGTCGAGTCCCGGACCGGGGTTGATATTGCCTTTATCTTCGAAAAAGAGGGTGAGGAGGGGTTTCGCAAGCGCGAGGCAGCCGCCATCGATGATCTCACGAAGATGGACAACGTGGTGCTGGCGACGGGCGGAGGCGCGGT